>JBKJWJ010000113.1:0-9863 GCA_046716905.1 Gaiellaceae bacterium | reverse complement strand
GGCGCGGAATCATCTCCGGCTACGAGGGCTCGAAGCCCCGCCGCGTCCTGGTCGAAGAGCACCAGCTCGTCGCCAGCCGCGACTGAACGAGCTCTAACTTTCACCAGGCCTTCACGTCAGAGCTTCTCGGGGTTAGCATCACCTTTTGATCTCTCGAAGTTAGTCGAAGCACCTCAAATGGGGAGGACTCAGTGAACGTAAGACGCCTCGTGCCTTGGGCACTGGTGGCAGCGGCCCTCGTGGCCACGCTCGTCGCCGAGTTGGGGGCAAGCGCTGCTCCAAGCGCTCCGAACGCCAACGAGCGAATCTCGCTCGTCACGGATGTCGGTCGTCTCAACGACCGCTCCTTCAACCAGCTCGCATATCAGGGCCTGCTGCGCGCCGAGCGCGTGCTCAAGATTCGCAAGCAGGTCTTCGAGTCGCGCACTCCCGCCGACTACACGCCGAACCTGACGCAGGGCGCGCGCACCAACAGCGCCCTCACGATCGCCGTCGGCTTCCTGCTCGCGAGCGATCTGAATGCCGTTGCAAAGCAGTTCCCGCAGCGGAACTTCGCCATCATCGACTTCCCGCAGGACGCGTTGGCAGACAAGCCAACCAACGTGCGCGGTCTGCTCTTCAACTCGGAGCAGGCCGGCTGTCTCGTCGGCTTCATGGCCGTCAAGCAGCTGATGCGTGAAGGCAAGAAGCCCAACCTGAGCGCCGTCGGCGGGATCAAGATTCCGTCCGTCGACTCGTTCATCGCCGGCTACCGCTTCTGCGCCCGGCGGGCCACCCGCCGCGCAGTGGTTCGCATCGGTTACTCGCAGAGCTTTACCGATGCTGCGAAGTGCAAGGAGATCGCGCTCACCCACATCTCTCGTGGCGCGAACGTCGTCTTCCAGGTTGCCGGCGGTTGCGGCCTCGGTGCCTTGAGCGCTGCCAAGCAGCGCCGCAAGTGGGGCATCGGCGTGGACGCCGACCAGGGCTACCTCGGCGCACACATGCTGACAAGTGCCGTCAAGAAGGTCGACGAGTCCGTCTACTCGTCCATTCAGGCCGTCCAGCGGGGCACGTTCCGCGGCGGCACGAATGCGTTCTTCAACCTGAAGAACAAGGGTGTCGGCTACGGAAAGGTCAGCAGGCGCGTTCCGAAGACGATCATCGCTCAGGTCGAGGCACTGAAGAAGCTGATCATCTCGGGCAAGGTCAAGGTCCCGGCCAAGGTCTAGCGCTCTTCGCGTCACCGCAAGTCCCGAGGGGCGGACGGAAGTCCGCCCCTCGTCGTTTTCCCCTCCATAGAATCGCCACCGATGGCCGACGCACAGGTCGACGGAGCCTCGCCTCCGGTTCTCGAGCTGCGGGGGATAACCAAGCGCTTTCCCGGCGTACTCGCGAACGACAACGTCGATTTCGACCTCAATCGCGGAGAAGTCCATGCGCTTCTCGGTGAGAACGGCGCCGGCAAGTCAACGCTGATGAACATCCTCTACGGGCTCTACCACCCCGACGAGGGCGAGATCCTCATCAACGGGAAGAAGGTCACGATCGACTCGCCGGGCGCTGCGATCGAGCTGGGAATCGGCATGGTGCACCAGCACTTCATGCTCATCCCGGTGATGACGGTGGCGGAGAACATCGTCCTCGCCTCCGAGCCGAGAAAAGGCGGCGTGCTCCTCGACTACGACACCGCGGTGATCAAGGTACGAGAGCTCGCAGCGACCTTCAACTTCGCGATCGACCCCGATGCCAAGGTCGAGAGCATCACGGTCGGCCAGCAGCAGCGCGTCGAGATCCTGAAGGCGCTCTATCGCGGCGCGGAGATCCTCATCCTGGACGAGCCGACGGCCGTGTTGACGCCGCAGGAAGCCGACGAGCTCTTCGGGATCCTCGAGACCCTCCAGCGCGAAGGCATGTCGATCATCTTCATCAGCCACAAGCTCCGTGAGGTGCTGAAGATCGCCGAGCGGGTCACCGTCCTGCGTCGGGGAAAGATGATCGACACGGTTCTGCGCGAAGGGGCAACGCAAGAAACCCTGGCCAAGCTGATGGTCGGGCGTGAGGTGCTCCTGCGGGTGGACAAGACGGCAGCGCAGCCCAAGGAGCCGATCCTCACCGTCGAAGACCTGCGGGTCGTCGACGACCGCGGCCTCGAGGCTGTCCGCGGAGTTTCGCTCCAGGTGCACGCCGGCGAGATCGTCGGCATCGCCGGCGTGGACGGCAACGGTCAAACGGAGCTGATCGACGCGCTGACCGGCCTGCGGATGCCCCAGGCCGGGAGGGTGCTCCTCGGCGACCGCGATCTCACGGCGTCGAACGCACACCAGCATCTGGACTCGGGCATGGGCCACATCCCCGAGGATCGCCACCGGCGGGGGCTCGTCCTCGACTTCTCGCTCGCGGAGAACCTCGCGCTCCACGACTACGACAAGCAGCCCTTCTCCCATTTCGGGTGGTTGCACCCCGGCCGCATCGTCAACGCTGCGCGAGCCCTGCTGAAGGAGTTCGACGTGCGGGGCGGTCGGCCGCAGACGAGAGCCTCCGCGCTTTCCGGCGGAAATCAGCAGAAGGTCGTCGTCGCGCGCGAGGTGTCGCGTGACCCGAAGGTCCTCATCGCCGCACAGCCGACCCGCGGGCTCGACGTCGGGGCGATCGAGTTCGTCCACCGGCGGCTCGTGGAGGAGCGAGACGAAGGCCGTGCAGTCCTGCTCATCTCGCTCGAGATCGACGAGATCCTCTCGCTCTCCGACCGGATCCTCGTGCTCTACGAGGGCCGGATCGTCGAGGAGTACCCCCCTGAGGTCAGCGAGCAGCAACTCGGGATCGCCATGACGGGTGGAACGCGCGAACGGGAGGCGGTCGCGTGAGCACGACACCGGAGAATCAGCCGCTCCCGCCGCCCGAGTCGGGCGAGCCCACGACCTGGACGGCGAAGTTGGCGCTCTACCAGCGCGCCGGAGGCGTGATCACGCCGATGCTGACGACCCTCCTCGCCCTGATCATCGCCGGGATCGTCGTCCGTCTCACGACCGGCGAAAGCCCGATCGACACCGGCCGCGCGATCGTCGACGGCAGCGGGATCCCGTGGCTGATCCCGGACAGCCTGATCGACATCCGAGACGTCGCGGGCACGCGTGAGTTCTGGGACACCGAGGAGCTCGCCAGGAACAACGCGGAGGTCAACCTCCAGCAGACGCTGATCTACACGACGACGCTGATCCTCACCGGGCTCGCCGTCGCGTTCGCCTTCCGCTGCGGCCTCTTTAACATCGGCGGGCAGGGACAGTTCTTCCTCGGGGCGATTCTCGCGATCGCCGTCGGCGCCGAGCTCACGAGCCTCCCTCGCGGCGCCCACGTCCCGCTGGCGCTTCTCTGTGCGGCGCTCGCGGGTGCCGTCTGGGCCGGGATCGCCGGGATCTTACGAGCGACCGTCGGAGCCCACGAGGTCATCACCACGATCATGCTCAACTGGATTGCCTATTGGGTGGGGAGCTACCTGTTCAGCCTCGGCGGGCCGCTTCAGAGCGACCGGTCGAAGGAAGTGCCGATCTCCAACGACGTCCAGGAGTCGGCCAAGCTCCACGTCTGGTGGCCCGACCCGGACAACCTCCAGGGCCTCCACATCGGCTTCTTCATCGCGATCGCCGCGCTGGTCGCATTCTGGATCATCCTCAACCGGACGACCCTGGGGTACGAGGTGCGCGCCGTCGGCTTCAATCCGGAGGCTGCGCGCTACGGCGGGATCAGCGTCTCGCGCAACTATTTCCTGGCGATGGCGATCTCGGGGCTCTTCGCGGGCCTGGCCGGCGCCGTCGACATCCTCGGGTGGCAGTACCGGTACGGGCAGATCGACATCCAGCAGTCCGACATCGGCTTCGTCGGGATCGCCGTCGCACTACTCGGCCGGAACACCTCGATCGGGATCTTCTTCTCGGCCCTGCTCTTCGGCGCGCTGCTGACCGGATCGAACACCCGAAACCTCGCGCTTCCGATCGAGCCCGAGCTCGCCGGGAACATGACGTTGATCATCCAGGGCCTCGTCGTCCTGTTCGTGGCCGCCGACCTACTGATCCTCTACGTCTGGCGCGCGCGGCGGAAGCTCCGGATTCCGCAGCGGCGGCAACCTAGATCGGCCCAGTCATGAGCAGCACCAGCCCACGCGCCCGCCAGCCGTTGATCGCCCCGGCCGGGTGGCTCCGCTCGGGCTCGCGCAGCCGTCAGATCGGCATGTTCGGGGTGGGCCTCGCAGGCCTCGGGGTGTGGCTGATGCTGCCGCCGTTCGCCGGAGACCTCCGGGACCTGACCGACTCGTACGAGCTGATCCCCGTGTACCTCGGCTTGCTCGCGGTAGCCGCGGGGTTGTGGGCGATCGTCAGGGGCGAAGCGAAGTGGGGCTGGTCTGCGGCGCTGGCGGGCCTCCTCGCGATCGTCGTCGGCTCCGCCGCCGCCCAGGGGTCGCTCGCCGATCACGAGGCCGTGTTCGTGTGGTCGAGCCTGATCGCCGCCACGCTCCGGTGGGCCACGCCGCTCACGTTCGCGGCCATCGGAGGAATGTTCTCGGAACGGAGCGGGGTCGTGAACATCGCCCTCGAGGGAATGATGCTCTCCGGCGCCTTCTTCGGCATCTGGGGCGCCGACCGGTTCGGCACCTGGGGCTGGGGCCTCGTGACCGCCATGGTCGCCGGCGGGCTCTTCGCGCTCGTCCACGCGTTCTTCTCGATCCATCTGCGTGCCGACCAGATCGTCTCCGGGACGGCGATCAACTTCCTGGCGCTCGGCGTGACCGGCTATCTGTACATCGACCTCTACGGCGCCGAGGGCACACCCCCGGACGTGTCCGAGATCCCCGACATCCACCTCGGCTTCCTGGACGGAGTCGGGTTCGTCGGCCCGATCTTCGGCGAGATGAACCTGATGATCTGGATGGCGCTCGCAACGGTCGTCCTGTCCTGGATCGTGCTGTTCAAGACGCCACTCGGGCTGCGGATCAGGGCCGTGGGGGAGCACCCTCGAGCGGCGGACACGGTCGGAATCTCGGTCTACCTCGTCCGTTACTCGTGCGTCACCGTGTCGGGAATCCTCGCCGCGCTCGGCGGCGCCTACCTGTCGATCGGCTTCGTCGGGTCGTTCGGCGAGAACATGACCGCAGGCCGAGGCTTCATCGCCCTCGCAGCGCTCATCTTCGGGGCGTGGAAGCCGTTCGGCGCCTTCTTCGCCGCGCTGCTGTTCGGGTTCTCGAGCGCCCTCGCACGGTCGCTTCCGGAGTACTCGGAGCAGGCGGCGCTACTCTTCGAAACCCTGCCGTATGTCCTGACGCTCATCGCAGTCGCCGGCGTGATCGGCCGCTCGATCCCGCCCGCAGCAATTGGCCGACCTTACGAGAAGCAGTAGCGAAGACCGCCCGACGAGCGCGAGCGCGGTCCTCTCCGTGCCCGCCGGCCTGGCCGGCGTCGCGGCGATTCCGGCCGCCGTCGTCGCGGCCGAGCTCTACGACGTCGCGACACTGCTCGAGTCTGCGGTCTCCATCGCGCCTGCTGCCGTCCTCTCACTGCTCGCAGTCCTGCTCGGCAGACGGGGGCGCCTTGTAGCGGAGAGGACGTTAGGACGGGCGAGAGGAGCCTCCCTGGCGAGGATAGGCCGCCTCCTCGGTTATTTCGGCCTCTATCTGGCCGTGACGGCGGGAATTGCGGTCATTACGTACTACGTGCTGCGCGAATTCGCAGCGTAAGGCGGTCACGCCTACAATCGGGCGGCCGCCATGTTCGAGATCGGAAACAGCCTGCGCGAGGCGCGTCTGCGCCAGGGGCTCGACTTCCCTGAGGTCGAGCACGCGACCAAGGTCCGGAGCAAGTACCTCCGGGCCCTCGAAGACGAGCAGTTCGACATCCTCCCGGGCCAGACGTACGTCAAGGGCTTCCTGCGCGCGTACTCGGAGTACCTCGGCCTCGACGGGCAGCTGTACGTCGACGAGTACAACTCGCGCTACATCTCGGGTGACGAGGAGACGCCGCTTCGCGCAAGTTCGACGTCGGCCGTCGGCCGGAACCCGCGCGTGGAGTCCAGCGTCGTGCTCGTCGCGCTCGCGGCGATCGGCATCCTCACCGCGCTCGTGGTCGTCGCCTGGCGTTTCGGGAGTGAAACACCCGAGACCGCAATTCCGGATTTCTCCTCACAGCCGCCGGCGGCGACAGCGGCGAAGCCGAAACGGAAGGCCCCGGGGCCTCGGGTCGTGTCCGTCGCTCGACTCACGGCGACCGCGGCCCTCGGTGACTCCTGGATGGAGGTCTACGCGGGCTCCCAGTCCGGCGCGCTCCTCTACCGCGGAACGCTCGAGGCCGGGCAGGTCGTCCGCTTCTCGCGGCCCAAGCTCTTCGTCGTCATGGGACGGCCCGGAAACGTCCGCCTGCGGCTGAACGGCCGCATCGTGCGGGTCGCGGACCGGGGGGCCCCGACGTCCGTCATCGTCACGCCGAAGCGCGTGACGCCCGCCTCAGCGCCCGCTTGAGCTCTCCGACAGCGGTCGTCCTCGTCACGGGCAGCGAGCTCGTTCGCGGTGGACGGACCGACGAGAACGGCCCGTTCCTCGCCCGCGAGCTCAGCACCCGCGGCATCGAGCCGGCACGCATCCTGGTGGTGGGAGACCGTCCTCAGAGCCTGGAGCAGGCGATTCGGGAGGCCTTGGCGGCCGATCTCGTAGTCACCTCGGGAGGCCTCGGGCCGACGCACGACGACCGAACGGTGGAGATGCTCGCGAGCGTCGCCGGACGCACGCTCGTCCTCGATTCGATGCTCGAGGAGGAGATCGGGCAGGTTGTCAGCGGTCTCTCCGAGCGGTTCAGGAGGCCGTATGAGGAGTTCGAGGCCGGTGTCCGCAAGCAGGCCACGATCCCGGAGGGCGCAATCTCCCTCGGCCTCGCCGGGACGGCGCCCGGGCTCGTGCTCGAGGTGGGCTCGACCGTCGTCGTCGTCCTGCCGGGGCCTCCTGGCGAGCTGCAGCGGCTCTGGAAGCGCGCGGTCGAGGTCGAGTCCGTCGGGCGCGTCTTCGCCGCTGCCGAGCATCCCGAGCATCGAATCCTCCGTTTCTTCGGCCTGCCCGAATCCGCCGTTGCGCGGATCGTGGAGGGGTCGGGAGGCGAATCGGAGGGGCTGGACATCACGATCTGCGCGCACGACCTGGAGGTGCAGGTCGACCTCGTGGCCCGGCCCGACGCTGTCGATGGCGCGGACGCGGTCGCTGCTGCGCTTCGCCGGAAGCTGCCGCAGGCCCTCTTCGCCGACGACGAGCGGACGGTCGAGGCGATCGTGCTCGACCTGGCACGCGAGCAGGGAGTCACGCTCGCGACCGCTGAATCCTGCACGGGCGGTCTCGTCGCAGCACGGCTGACCTCGGTTCCAGGCTCGAGCGCCGCCTTCTTGGGTTCCGTCGTTGCGTACGACGACAGCGTTAAGCGGCAAGCGCTCGGCGTTCCCGCAGCGGTGTTGGAGCGCCACGGAGCGGTGTCGGCAGAGACCGCGGCGGCCATGGCGGCGGGCGCGCGGGAGGCGCTGGGCGCCGATGTGGTGGTCTCGGTCACCGGAGTCGCCGGGCCGGGCGGTGGGACGGAGGAGAAGCCGGTCGGCCTCGTCTACCTCCATGCGGCCGGTGCCGGCGTCGAGGAGGCGGTGGAGCTCCGCCTACCCGGCACGCGCGCCGCGGTGCGGCGGCGTGCGGCCGCCTCGGCCCTCCATCTCCTGCGGCGCCTTCTGACACAGAGCCGGCTCAGTCAGGAGTGAGTTCGCCCGCTACCTTCGAGGGGCATGAGCGCCTTCGCCTTTTCTGCGCCCTCCGGCTTCCGGACAGCACGCTCGACGAGCTCGAGCGCTGGCAGGCCGAGCACCTTTCCGGCGGCCGGCTCGTACCGCGGGGACATCTCCACGTCACGCTCGCGTTTCTCGGCACGACGTCGGCCTCGGAGCTCGGGGCGATTGTCGGAGCCCTTCGGGGGGCTGCGCTGGAAGCGACGGGGATCACGCTCTCGGCCGCGCGCTATCGCGAGACTCGAAGCGTCGGGATGCTCGTCCTCGACGACGAATCGGGTGCCGCAGAGGCGCTTGCCGGCCGGCTCTTCGATCAGCTCGAGGCCATCGGCGCCTACCGGCGCGAGCAGCGTCCCTGGCTGGCGCACGTCACCTGCCTGCGCTTCCGCTCGCGGCCGCGCCTCGACCCTCCGGTGCCCGCTCTCGCGGCTTTCAGTCCGTCCGATGCGGCGGTCTACCATTCCCTTCTGCGGCCATCCGGTGCGCAGTACGACGTACTCGACACTGTTGCCCTAGGAGGATGATCGGATGAGTCGCGAAGAGGCCCTCGACACCGCTCTCGGACAGATAGAGCGCCAGTTCGGCAAGGGGGCGGTCATGCGGATGAACGATGCCGCCCACGTCTCGATCGGCTCGATTTCCACGGGCTCGTTGTCACTCGACCTCGCCCTCGGGATCGGCGGTCTGCCGCGTGGACGGATCGTCGAGGTCTTCGGCCCCGAGTCTTCGGGAAAGACCACGCTCGTCTACCACGTCATTGCCGAGGCACAGCGTCGCGGAGGAATCTGCGCCTTCATCGACGCGGAGCACTCGATGGACCCGCAGTACGCCAAGCGGATCGGCGTCAACATCGACGACCTTCTCGTCTCGCAGCCCGACAACGGCGAGCAGGCGCTCGAGATCGCCGAGCTGCTGATCCGCAGCGGAGCGCTTGCCGTGGTCGCCGTCGACTCGGTCGCTGCTCTCACCCCGCGTGCGGAGATCGAAGGCGAGATGGGGGACAGTCACGTCGGCCTGCAGGCGCGCCTGATGAGCCAGGCGCTCAGGAAGCTGGCCGGGACACTCAACCGCACCGAGACGATTTGCCTCTTTACGAACCAGCTGCGCGAGAAGATCGGAGTCATGTTCGGCAGCCCTGAGACGACGCCGGGTGGGCGCGCGCTCAAGTTCTACTCCTCGATCCGTCTCGACATCCGGCGGATCGAGACGCTGAAGGAAGGCGTCGAGGCAATCGGGAACCGCGTGCGCGTCAAGGTCGTGAAGAACAAGGTCGCGCCGCCGTTCAAGCAAGCCGAGATGGACATCATCTACGGCTCCGGGATCTCCTGGGAGGGCACGGTGGTCGAGGCCGGGCTCGACAGGAAGGTCATCCAGAAGTCGGGCTCGTACTTCAGCTTCGACGACGAGCGGCTCGGCCAGGGCCGCCACAACGCGACGGCCTTCCTCCGCGAGCACCCGGATGTGACGCAGAAGATCCTCGCGGCGCTGCAGAAGGAGGCCGGCCCGGACCAGGTCGTCTCCGCGCGGCTCCTGCCGACCACCGAGGCCGACGCCGCCCTGGTCGAGGCCGACGCCGCCCCGGTCGAAGCGGTCGCCGAGCCCGAGAAGGTCGAAGAGGCGGCGTAATGCCTGTCGTCAGCGGGCTCCGCGAGCGTCGAGGCGGCCGGGTCGCCGTCGAGCTCGACGGAGCGCGCTGGCGCACGATCCCGGCCGACGTCGTCGTCCGCGTCCGGCTCGGCGTGGGGGAGGAGCTCGACCGTCCTCGCCTGCGCGAGCTCGCTCGCGAGCTGCGACGCGCCCGTGCGGTCGACACCGCGCTCCGAGCGGTCTCGCGCCGCGAGCAGTCGACAGCGGAGCTCGACCACCGGCTGCGGCGCCGGGGGTTTGCGCCCGGCCTCCGGGAGGAGACCCTCAACCGCCTGGAGCACATCGGCCTCGTGGACGACGAGCGCTACGCGATGCGCCGCGCCGAGTCTCTCTCCGAGCGAGGCCACGGGGACGAAGCGATCCGGTGGCGGCTCGAGCGCGACGGGGTGGCCGGCGACACCGCCGCGAAGGCGATTGCCGCCCTGCCGCCCGAGCGGCAG
>JBKJWJ010000112.1:0-5384 GCA_046716905.1 Gaiellaceae bacterium | reverse complement strand
GCCTCGATCAGTTTCGGGTCGATCTGCTCCAGGGCCACGTAGAGCGGCAGCGCCATGAACGGCAGGAAGTTGTAGGTGATGCCCGCGACGACCGCCGTCGAGGTGGCGAGCAGCCGGCCGCCCGGCTCGAGGATGTGGAGGTCGCGGAGGCCGCCGACGACCGTGCCCTCGTCCGCGAGAATCGTCTGCCAGGCCAGGGTTCATCAGGTAGGTGACGAAGAACGGCGCGATGATCAGGAGCAGGAAGAAGTTCTTCCAGCGCCCGCCCCGGAAAGCGATCCAGTACGTGAGCGGATATGCCACGACGAGCGCGATCACCGTGGCGAGCCCCGCGTACAGGAACGAGCGGATCAGGTGCTCGCGGTAACGGGAGATTGCGTCCCAGTAGTTGTCGAGCTCCCAGGTGAACGAGTAGCCGAAGTCGAAGGTGCCGCTCTGTAGCGACTGGTAGGCGAGAAACCCGAGTGGGATGAGGAAGAACGCCGTCAGCCATGCCAGCCCGGGGGCGAGCAGCAGATACGGCGTCAGCCCTCTATGCCGGTAGAACCAGGACAACTAGGCGCCGATCAGGCTCTGCCACTTCTCGAGGTAGTCCTGGTTGCTCAGTGCCGCGCTGTCGAAGATCACCGTCTTCGAGAGCGTCTCCTCGTCCGGGAAGATCAGCGGGTTGTCGGCCAGTGCGGGATCGAGCTTCCGCGCCTCCTCCTTCGCCCCCTTCACCGGCGAGACGTAGTTGATGTACGCGGCCAGCTGCGCTGCGATCTTCGGGTCGTAGACGAAGTTCATGAACGTCGAAGCGGTGTAGGCATCGCCGCCCTTCGGGATCAGCATGTTGTCCGTCCAGATGTCGCCGCCCGTCTCCGCGAGGTTCCACTGGAGGTTCGGGTTGTCGGCGGTGAGCTGGACGACGTCTCCTGACCACGAGATGCACGCGGCGAGGTCGCCTCTGCTGAGTGGCCCGGTGTAGTCGTTGCCGGTGAACTGGCGCACCTGGCCGGAGTCCACGGCGCTCTGGATCCGATTCAATGCCTTGTCGAACGATGCGTCGTCGACCTTGGTCGGGTCGTCTCCGTTCGCGAGCATGACGACGCTCATCGTGTCCGCCATCTCGGTGAGAAGCGTCACCTTGCCCTTCAACTTCTTGTCCTCTAGCAGCTGGTCGACCGAGGTGACCGGTGTCTTCGTCAGCTTCAGATTCGAGGCGATTCCGGTGATGCCGGACTGCCACGGGAGGCTGTACTCGCGGTCGGGGTCGAAGCTCGGGCTCTTGAGCGAGTCCTGCAAGTTGGCGAAGTTCGGGATCGCGCCTTTGTCGAGCTTCTCGACCCAGTCCCTCTGGATCAGGAGCCCCGGGAACCGCGAGTTGTCGGTGAGGACGACGAGGTCACGATCGATGGACTGGCCCTGCGAGAGCGGTCGCTGGATCTTCCCGAAGTAGGTCGCGTTGTCGTTGACGTCCTCGAAGTACTGGACGGTGACGCCGTGCTTCTGTTTGAACTGGTCGAGGGTCGGGCTCTTCTTCGTCTTCTCGTCCCGGTCGATGTAGAGCGTCCAGTTCGAGAACTTCAGCGTCTTGGCGAGCTCCTTCGGCCCGGCAGTCGTGGTGGCAGCCGTGTTGCTGTCTCCACCGCAGGCGGCCAGGAACCCGGGAATCGACAGCGCGGCTCCGCCGAGGGCGGCGCGGCGAAGCAGCTCCGAACGAGTCAGATCGGTCATTGCGGGTCTTCCTCCTCTGTGAGCTCGACAACGAAAGCGGATTCGGGGGCAAACGAGAGCTCGACGGCGGCACCGGGGGCGACGGCCCGGGCATTCGGCTCGCTGTTCTGGACGTAGACGGCGAGCGCGCCGTCGGCCGTGTCGACGACGTACTGGGTCGCGACCCCGACGTAGGAGAGCTCCTTCACGGTCCCTGCGAGCCGGTTGGTCTCGCCCCCGCCGTCGAGGCGCAGCTTCTCCGGCCGAATCCCGACCGCGACCGGCGTTCCGTGCGTGGGGAGCGCGTCCGTTACGTGAATGACCGCGCCGCTCCGGAGTCGGACGGTGCCTGCGTCGTCGACGGCTCCGGGCAGCAGGTTCGAGGCGCCGAGGAAGCGCGCGACGAAGCTCGTCTGCGGGCGCTCGTAGAGCTCGCTCGGCCGTCCCAGCTGCTCGATCCGGCCGCGATTCATGACGGCGATCGCGTCGGCCATCGTCATCGCCTCTTCCTGGTCGTGAGTGACGTGGACGAACGTGATCCCCATTTCGCTCTGGATCCGCTTGAGCTCGAGCTGCATCTGCTTTCTGAGCTTGAGGTCGAGCGCCCCGAGCGGCTCGTCCAGCAAGAGAACCTGGGGGTTGTTGACGAGGGCCCGAGCCAGGGCGACTCGTTGCTGCTGGCCGCCCGAGAGCTGTCTCGGCTTCCGCCCTTCGGTCCCCGCCAGGTCGACCAGGCCGAGGATCTCGCGTACGCGGCCCTTGACCTGGTCGCGGTCGACGCGGCGCCGGCGGAGGCCGAAAGCGACGTTCTCGAAGATCGAGAGATGGGGGAAGAGCGCGTAGCTCTGAAAGACCGTGTTCACGTCCCGCTTGTAGGGCGGGAGCCCCGTGACCGGTTGGTCGCCGAGGTAGATCACGCCCTCGTCCGGCTCCTCGAACCCCCCGATCATCCGCAGCGTCGTCGTCTTGCCGCAGCCGGAAGGCCCGAGCAAGGCGAAGAACGATCCGCGCGGGATCTCGAGCGAGAGCCGGTCGACGGCGACGACGTCGTCGAAGCGCTTGGTCACTCCGTCCAGACGGACATCTGCCGTTGCCTCGCCTGCTTGCTCTCTGCCGGTCGGCAGGGGCGTCGCGATCAACGGACCTCCGCCGCGGGAAGGGCGTCGTGCTGGACGCGCGTACCCCAGTCGTAGATCTGCTTCAGGAGTTCCAGGTAGAGGAAGCTCTCGGTCGAGACGACCGTGTCGAGCGCGCGGATGCGGTTCGTCAGGTCGAGGAGCTGCCGCCGGTCTCCGCAGAGGAGCTCGACGATGATGTCGAACTGTCCGGCCGTGATGACGACGTAGCCGGCCTCGTGCCAGGTCGCGATCTCGTTGGCAACCGACTCCGGAGGGCCTGTCGTCCGGATTCCCACCATCGCCTGGGCCTCGAAGCCGAGGCCCAACGGGTTCGTGATCCCGGTGACCTGGAGGATGTCGTCCCCGCAGAGGCGGGCGTAACGCGCGCGAATCGTCGCCTCGGAGACGCCGACCGACGCTGCGATTCTGCGGAACGACTCCCTTCCGTTGCGCTGCAGCGCCTCGATGATGCTCTGATCGACGGCGTCGAGACTCCGCGGGACGCTGACCGCGCCGCGACGCTCAGCTTGTTCGGTGCTGCGCAATGCGAGGCGTTCTTACCACCAGCCGACGCATCCGGTCAACTGGGAACCGGATGCGGCACGGATTGCGAGGGCTTAGTCCAGCTTCGCCATGACGTGCTTGACCTGGGTGTAGTCCTCGAGCGAGTAGGCGGACAGGTCCTTGCCGTAGCCGGACTGCTTGAAGCCTCCGTGCGGCATCTCCGAGACGAGCGGAATGTGGTCGTTGATCCACACGGTTCCGAACTCGAGTCTCCGCGCCGCGTTCAGGGCCCGCGCGACGTCCCTCGTGAACACCGACGCGGCGAGGCCGTAGGGCACGTCGTTCGCCCAGGCGAGCGCCTGCTCGTCGTCGTCGAACCGCTGGACCGTCACGACGGGGCCGAATACCTCGCGCTGGATCATCTCGTCCGTTTGCTGGAGTCCGGTCACGACCGTCGGCTTCACGAAGAATCCTCGGTCGCCGTTCGAGCCGCCGCCGGTCAGGACGTTGGCGCCCGAGGCGCGGTCGAGGAACCCGAGGATGCGCTCTTGCTGGGCCTTGGAGATCACCGGCCCCATCTCGATGGTGTCCCCGTCGGCCGGGTCGCCGACGTTGATCGACTCGACCGCCGGGACGAGCTCCTCGAGCAGCTTGTCGTAGATCTTCGGGCCGGCCATGACGCGAGAGGCCGCCGTGCAGTCCTGCCCCGAGTTCCAGTAGCCGCCGATCTTGATCGCCTCCGCGACCTGGGCGGGATCGGCGTCGTCGAAGACGACGACCGGCGCCTTGCCGCCGAGCTCGAGGTGGACACGCTTGAGCGTCTCCGCCGCAGTCCTCGCGATCTCCTTGCCGGTGGCGACGTCGCCCGTCAGCGAGACCATGCGGACATCGGGGTGCCGGACGATTCCGGCGCCCACCGGCTCGCCGTCCCCCGTGATGACGTTGAGTACGCCGGGCGGGATGACGTCGGCGGCTAGCTCGGCGAAGCGCAGTGTCGAGAGCGGCGTCTGCTCCGACGGCTTCAGGACCGAGACGTTCCCGGCCGCGAGCGCCGGAGCGAATTTCCAGACCGCCATCATCAGCGGGTAGTTCCAGGGCGCGATCTGGCCGACGATGCCGATCGGCTCACGCCGGATCATCGACGTGTAGCCCTTCATGTACTCGCCGGCCGCGCGTCCTTCGAGCACCCGCGCCGCGCCTGCGAAGAAGCGGATGTTGTCGGAGCAGACCGGCATCTCGTCGCGCGCCGCGACGATCGGCTTGCCGACGTTCCGCGACTCGATCTCGGCGAGCTCATCGGTGTGCGCATCGATCAGGTCGGCCAGCTTGAGCAGAACCTCCGAGCGCTCCTGAGGAGTCGTCTCCTTCCACTCCGGCCACGCCTTCTTGGCGGCTTCGACGGCGCGGTCGACGTCCGCCTCTGTTCCCTGCGGCACCTCTGCGATGATCTCGCCGGTCGCGGGGTTGATGATTCCCTCGGTGCCGCCGTCGGCTGCGTCCACGAACTCGCCTCCGACCAGGTTCTTGCGCTTCTCGACGCTGACGCTCATGGACAAACCTCCTCGATTCGAGGCAAAGCTATCTCACTGGCGGGCACCGGCGGCTGCTGCTGCGACGCCGCCGACTCCGGTGGGCTCGCGAGTCAGGCGCTGGGCGATCCAGACCGGGATGACCGAGAGGAGGATCACCGCGACCGCGACGACGTTGATGATCGGAAGCTGCTGGGGCCGCGCGAGGTTCGTGAAGATCCAGATCGGGAGTGTCTGCTCGGCGCCGGACGTGAACGTCGTGACGATGACCTCGTCGAAGGAGAGCGCAAAGGCGAGCAGGCCGCCGGCGAGCAGCGCGGTCCGAAGCTGCGGGAAGGTGACGTGGCGGAAGGTCTGCCACGAGTCGGCGCCGAGATCCGACGAGGCTTCCTCGAGGAACGGCGAGGCGCGCCGCAAGCGTGCGATCACGTTGTTGTAGACGACGACGATGCAGAACGTCGCGTGCCCGATCACGATCGTCAGGAGCCCGAAGTCGATGCCGAACCGGACGTAGGACGCGTTCAGCGCCATGCCGGTC
>JBKJWJ010000111.1:0-2722 GCA_046716905.1 Gaiellaceae bacterium | reverse complement strand
GCACCGGGCTCGTCCGACATCACCGCACTCGTCGCCGACCGGATCGTCCGCGAGGCCCTGACCGGGCTCGCGCTCAGGAAGCGGGGGTAGTCTCGAAGAACCGCAGGACCTCGAGGACGTCGTCCTCGGTGGTCGAGTGGTTGAGCACGCAGCACCGGACGGTGGTGCGCCCTTCGAGCACGGTCGTGGACACCATGCCTCGGCCGCTCTCCATCAGCTGGGCAACGAGCCGGCAGTTCAGCGCCTCGAGCCCGGGCTCGTCATCGATCCCATCGGCCCGGCGTCGGAAGCAGAAGACGCCGAGCGTCGCCGGCACCATCAGCTCGAGCGTCTCGGACTCCTCGACATAGCGCTGGGCGAGTAGCGTCAGATCGAGGCACCGGTCGATCGTCTCGCGGTAGGCGTCGAGGCCGAAGTACTGCAGCGAGAGCCAGATCTTGAGGGCGCGCGAGCGCCGCGAAAGCTGGATTCCGACGTCGCTGAAGTTGACCTCGCGGTCGCCCGCGATCTCGGCGTCGCGGAGATAGTCCGGCGAGATGTAGAAGGATTGGTGGAGGAGCTCCCGGTCCCTGATCAGGCAGCAGCCGGCCTCGAGCGGCTGGTAGAGCCACTTGTGCGGGTCGAGCGTGATCGAATCGGCGAGGGAGAGGCCCCGCAGCGCCCGACGGCCCCGGTCGGTGAGCGTCGCGAACCCTCCGTAGGCTGCGTCCACGTGGAGCCAGATCCGTCGCTCCGCGCAGAGCGCCGCGAGGTCGGGGAGAGGATCGATCGAGCCCGTGTTCGTGGTGCCGCCGTTTGCGACCACGAAGAATGGCGTGCGTCCGGCTTCGGCGTCCTGGTCGATCGCCCGCTCGAGCTCGTCGAGGCGGATCTTGAACTCCTCGTCGACCGGGATGATCCGCACGTGCTCGGCGGGGAAGCCGAGGACCCTCGTCGCGCGCAAGACGGATGAGTGCGCCTGGGTCGAGATGTAGATCGTCCCCGAATGGCGCCGGGGCCCGAGCTTGGCGTCCGCTGCGGCAGCCAGTGCGGTCATGTTCGCCGCCGACCCGCCGCTCAAGAGGATCCCGCCCGCCGTCTCCGGATAGCCGACCCATTGGCGGAACCAGTCGAGCACCACGAGCTCGATCTCGCTCGGCCCCGCGGACTCGACCCAGGCGCCCTGGTAGATGTTGAAGCCGGTCGCGAGCAGGTCACCGATCACGCTCGGCCAGGTCGGTGAGGTCGGGATGTACGCGAAGAACCGCGGGTGGTCTCCGCGGCTCATATACGGCAGCACGTCGGTGGTCAACCGCTCGACGAGCTCGTCGAACGAGCGACCTTCCTCGGGTGGAGGCTCGTGCAGGAGGCGCTCCATCTCGTCCTTGTCGGCCGTCTGGATGACGGGCTGGTCGCCGAGCGTGGCGAACCGCTCGACGAGCAGGTCGATGGCGCGGTAGCCGATCTTCCGCATCGTTTCCGGATCGACGCCGAGCGGATCCTCTGACGGTCTGGGCGAAGATGCCGGTTCGATGACGGCATCGTACGAGTCGTGAAGCAGGTTCGTCAGGCTCTCGGCGCGGCATTCGCCGTGTTTCGAAACCGGGATCTTCGGCGGCTCGAGCTTTCCTGGCTCGGGTCGATCGCGGGCGAGTTCTCGTACGCGGTGGCGATCTCGGTCTACGCGTACCGGCAAGGTGGCGCGACGGCCGTCGGCATCGTCTGGGTGATCCGGATGGTGCCTGCGGCGTTTGCCGCGCCCTTCCTCTCGGTCGCAGGCGACCGTTGGCGGCGGGAGGTCGTCATGGTCGTCGGGAATCTCGTGCGAGGGGGTGCGACCGCGGCCACCGTACTCGCGGTCTGGTTGGACGCTCCGTCGCCGCTCGTCTACGCGCTCGGCGTCGTCGTCGCGATCGTGTCGACTGCGTACTGGCCCGCGCAGGCTGCCCTCCTCCCGGCGCTCGCGCGCTCGCCAGGCGAGCTGACCGCGGCGAACACGGCGTCGAGCACGCTCGAGGGCATTGGAAGCTTCGCCGGCCCGGCTCTCGCCGGCGGTTTGCTCGCGCTGACGTCGACGGAGGTTGCGTTCGCCGCACCGGCCGCGGCGTTCCTCTGGGCAGCCGCGCTCGCCGCGCCGATCCGAACGGAAGCGCCCGCGCGAGGCGGAGATCATCCGAGAGCGATCGGCGAGATCCTCGGCGGCTTCAGGGTGCTCGGTGAGCACGGACGCGTTGCCTTGCTCGTGGCTGTCTACGGTGCCTGGGCGTTCGCCTCCGGAGCCCTTAACGTGCTCGTCGTCGTAGCGGCGATCGAGCTGCTCGACATGGGAGAGGGCGGGGTCGGTGTCCTCAATGCTGCGATCGGGATCGGTGGCCTGGCCGGTGCGCTAGCGACGCTTGCCCTGGCTGGTGGGCGGTTTGGGCGGCTCCTCGGCATCGGGATGATCGTCTGGAGCATCCCGATCGCGCTGATCGCCGTCTGGGCCGAGCCGCTGTTCGCCGTTGCGCTGCTCGCCGTGGTCGGGCTCGGCAACGTCGTGCTCGATGTCTCCGGCGTCACCCTGCTTCAACGGGTCCTGCCCGACGCGATCCTCAGTCGCGTGCTCGGCATCGTGGAGGGCCTCTGGGTCGGCCTCCTCGGCGTAGGTGCGATCTCGGTGCCCGCCTTGATCGCAGTGGTGGGGCTCCGCGGCGCCCTAGTCGTCACCGGCCTCGTTCTTCCCCTGTTCGCGCTGGCCGTGCTG
>JBKJWJ010000110.1:0-9006 GCA_046716905.1 Gaiellaceae bacterium | reverse complement strand
CCGGCGCGGAAGCAGTAGTCCCAGTTGTACGGCGTGTCCGAGATCCCGAAGTTGTCGAACGGGAACACGGTCTGGTTCGGGAACAACTCGCCACCCGGGTTGACCGGTGCGGTCGGCTGCGTGATCGTCCCTGCCGTCGGGGCGACGCAATCACGGGAGTCCGGCCGGTCGACGTCGCAGTGCGCACCCCAGAACCAGAGCAGATAGTTGCCCGGCCGCTGGCGGCTGGTCGGCCACTCGTGCGCGACGGAGTCCCGGTCGAGGCGCCGGTCCTGGAAGACGACCTGGAGGTCGCCTTTCTCGCCGATATCGATCCACGGGAAGATCTGGTCGCTCCCGAAGACCGCAGTCGGCAGGCAGTCCGGGTTCGGTCCGATCACCGGCGGCGGCCCGGGGCTGACGACGATGGTTCGCGCGCAGTTCCGGTTCGCCGGCTGCTCGGAGGGGTCGTCGTTGACGCGGGTCGGGCCGACCCAGGTCGTTCCGCCGTCCACCGACTTGAACAGGTTCACGTCCGTGTTCGAGCTCGTCCTCGTTCCATTGCGGTTGTCGGCGATCACGAGATACAGATCGTCGGCGAAGGCGCCGCCGCGCTTGTCGACGGTGATCGCGCCTCGCCCGTTGACGCGGAAGCACGAGTTGGTGAGCACGCGTCTCCCGCCCTGCTGGCCGCGAGCGGCGCAGTCTGGACGGCCGGTACCCGACGTCGGGAAATTGACGTCGAAGACCGGCGTGATGAAGAACGGGCCCTCCCACGTGTTGCCGCCGTCCCTCGAGCGGACGAGCAGATACTGGTTCTCGTCCGGCGTGTTGAAGTTCTCGAAGGCGACGTACACGAACCCGGTCTCCGGCTGGACGACGGGCTGAGAGCCCTGGTTGTCGTCACAGGCGTTGGCACCGGTCGCCCCGAACGCGCAGAACGGCGCGCTGGGCGCAATGTTCCGCGCGGGTGACCACGACCGTGCGTAGTCGTCGGAGTGGCTCTCCATGATGAAAGCCGCCGTCCCGGCAGCATTGAACCGCGTCCACGTCACGTAGAGGCGATCCGGGCTGATCCGCGATGTCGGGCACCCCGGAGCGCCGGCCGGAATCGGCGTCCGGGTCGTCGGCGTGAAGCACTGAGGAGCCACGCCTGCCGGCCGCGGGCCGGTGTCGTTGTACTCCTTGTCGTCGAAGTCCGCGTCTCCATTCAGGACTCCAGGAGTCGGGTCTTGGTTGAACGTCACCGTCCCGTCACCCGGCTGACGGGGATCTCCGGTGCCACCGCACCTCGAGGACTCCGTCGCGGGCGGCGAGGGGGTGATCCCCACGCAGGGCCGCGTCCACGTGTACCCGCCGTTCGTCGAGCGGCTGGTCCAGATGCCGTTCGTGTCGTCGGTCCGGTTGAAGTTGATGTCCGTCCAGAAGACGGCGCCTGTCCGCTCGTGGATCACGGCCGGGTCGCCGCCGCCGTCGAGGTTGTCACCCGACGGCAGCGACGGGAACGGGATGATCCCGTCGTACCAGTCGTTGCCGTTGTTCGTCGAGCTGTAGAAGCCCGACGTGCCCCAGCCAAGGCGGTAGTCGTTCGCACCGGCGACGACGTTGCTGGCGTCGCGCGGGTTCACGGAGATGGACATCTCGTCCTGCGGGAAGCAGGAGTAGTCCTGGTTCACGCGGATGTCGTCGCCGCCGTTGCTGATCTTCTCGACGCGGTCGACCTCCATCCTTCGGTTCGGCTTACTCGAGCGGTGGTTCAGTCCTGCTTGGGGACATTCCGTCACATCGGTACCGAAGTTCACGTCCCGGAAATCCGACGCGCCGGACATGTCTGCGCGGATGCCGTCATCTCCTCCCGCTCCCGAAGCCGTTCCCGCCGACACGACGAGAAAGACCGCGAAAGCGAAGAGCGCTGAGATTCTTGCTACTCGGTTCAAGCTCTCCCCCTCCCTTGCACGACGCCTGACGGGGGTCATGCGTCTGAAGCCGGGTGACTATACGAATGAACATAGAGGAACGCAACTGAACATCGGGCGGTGGCCCACTGGGTCGGCATACTCTGCGTGTGCGCAAGCTGCTGATCAGCGTCGCACTGAGCCTGGTCGCCGCAGGTGCCGGAGTGGCCTTCGGGGGCGGCGAGGCGGGGAAGCGCTCGGCCAGCCTCCGCCTCGCGGGCGGGACGCCGGTCAAGCTTCGCGGCGCCGGCTTCGTCTCGGGCGAGAAGGTGAGGGTTCGTGTGGTCTCAGGGGCCAGGAGCAAGACCAGGACGGCCTACGCGAACAGCGCTGGGCGATTCGTCGCCACCTTCTCGACGATTCCCTTTGATCGATGCAACGGCTTCGCCGCCGAGGCGGTCGGCTCCCGCGGTTCCGCCGCCTGGCTGAAGCTTCCGATGCTTCTCTGCCCGCCGACGCTCTAGCCGAACGCTCTAGCCGCAGACATGAGAAGGGCCGCCGGGCGGCGGCCCTTCTCGTTCGATCCGATCGACGCTGGACTTAGTCGTCGTCGTCGTCGTGGTGCTTGTCGCGCTCGTCGATCGCGCCGTTCGGACAAGGAGTCACGAGGAAGAGCTCGTTGTACTGCGAGCCGCCACCATGCACCTTGTTCTTGAGCGGATTGAAGCGATCGAGCCAGACGTCTGCCTGCTCACAGGCAGGGTTGCGTCCGGGCTGGAGGGACGATGGCCCACCTGATCCGCGGCCGTTCCGGGAGTCAGTCCAGAACCCGAGGGCGCCTGAATGGCCGTGACCCTCGTCGCCTCCATCGTCGTCATCGTCGTCATCGTTGCCGTGTCCCGACCCAGCGGGCACGTTCGGATAGGCGACGTTGTTGTAGTCGCCCATGAAGATGCCTGCGCGGAACGAGTAGTCCAGGTTGTGTGGTACGTCCGAGACGACCTGGTTGGCGAAGGGCCCGAGGAAGGCGTTCCCCTGGCCCGGCAACGGACCGGCGCCCGGATCGATCGGGGCCGTCGGCCGAGTGACGACTGACGCACCTGGCGCCACGCACTCACGCGCGTCGGCAGGAATCGTCGTCGTCGTGGCCGTCACCGTCGCGGTCTTCGTGATCTTGCAGCCCGCTCCGAAGAACCAGGCGAGGTAGTTGCCCGGTCGGCCGTTCGGTGCGGCACGGCTCGTCGGCCACTCGCCGCGAGTCGAGTCCGTGTCGAGCCGGCGGTCGTGGAAGCCGGCTGCGAGCACGCCCTTCCCGTTGATGTCGATCCACGGGAACCACTGATCGTTTCCGAAGGCCCGCAAGCAGTCTGCAGCCGTCGCCGACGTACAGTCACGGTCCGCCGGAGTCGCCGAGGGATCGTTGTTGACCCGGGTCGGGCCGATCCAGGTCATCCCGCCGTCGGTCGACCTGAAGGTGAACACATCCGTGTTCGAGCTTCGGTTGGTGCCGTTCCGGTTGTCCGAGAACACCATGTAGAAGTCGTCGGCGAAGCCGGCCTGGGCACCCACGAGGTTCGCCCCCGAGAGTCCCTGGCCGCCGCGCTTGTCGACGACGACGTTCCCGCCCGAGTTGACGCGGAAGCAGGTGTTCGTCAGCACGTTCCGGCCAGTCTGCTGCCCACGCGGGCGACAGTCCGGGCGATCGCTGCCCGAGTTCGGGTAGTTCACGTCGAAGACCGGTGTGATGAAGAACGGCCCCTGGAACGTGACACCGCCGTCCAGCGAGCGGACGAACAGGTACTGGTTCTCGTCCGGCGTGTTGAAGTTCTCGAACGCCACGCCGAGCAAGCCCGTCTTCTGATGCACGGTCGGCACCGAGAACTGGCTGACGTCGCACAGGTTCCCCGAGCCGAACACGCAGAACGGTGCGCTGCCGGCGATGAACCTCGGCGGCGACCACGAGCGTGCCTCGTCGTCGGAAAAGCTGATCATGATGGCCGCCTGGAACGGCGGAGTCGATGTGAACCGCGTCCAGGTCACGTAGAGCCGGTCGACGCCGAGCACATCTGGATCGCACGCGCGCTGCGTCCGGGTGAACGGCGTGAAGCAGACGGGCTGGACGCCGGCGGGCCGTGGGCCTGCCGCCATCCACTCCTTGTCGTCGAAATCGACATTGCCGTTCAGCAGGTTGTCCGGATCGTCCTGGTACGTGACGATGCCGTCGCCGGGCTGCCGCGGGTCGCCCGTACCGCCGCAGCGTCCCGACTCGTCGGGTGCCGGGGCTGTCCGGATCGGCACGCACGGCCGCGTCCACGTGAAACCGCCGTTCGTCGAGCGCTGAACCGCGATCCCGTTCTCGTCGTCCGTTCGGTTGAAGTTGATCGAAGCCTCGTACGCCACGCCGGCGCGGTCGTAGACCGAGACGGGGTCGCCGCTCGCGTCGAGGACATCGCCGTTCGGGACTGAAAGCGGCGGAAGCTCCGCGTCGTAGAACGTCTTACCGGCGTCCACCGACGCGCCGAAGCCCTGACGGGACAGCGTCCGGTAGTCGTTCTGGCTCGTCAAGACGTTTCTGAAGTTGCGTGGGTTGATCGCAACGGACGTCTCGTTCTGCGGGAAGCAGCTGTACTCGAGGTTCGTCCGCACGTCGTCGCCGTGGTCGCTCAGCTGCTCTACACGATCGACCTCGCGGCGGCGGAGCTCTCTCGGCTCCACGCGCATACCCGCCTGCGGACACTCGGTGATTCGCGTGCCCGTGAACTGGTCGCCGTACATGAAGCTGCCCGACGCCGGCGGTGACGGAACCGCGAGTGGCCCCTTGAAGAAGAGGTCACTCGGCGCACCTGCCGCCGTGCCTCCGAGCATTAGAAACGCGCTCGTCGCCGTCGTCAAGGCGATAAGCGTCAGTAAACGCTTCACACTCTCCCCTTTCGTCTGGGACCGACTCCCCCGTCCGGTCTCCGGCTCGGACTCTAGTGCATTTGCACTCAGATGTCCTCCGGTCCGATCCTTGCCGGCCGAAAGAGCTGACGAGGCGCCACCTATCTTTTCGTGGCGAGACGCCGTTGCTGCTTGCGTGCGAGAGCCAGCGCATCCTGAACGGAAATCCCGTTTCCAAGACCATTGACGAACACAGAGGCCGTCACGTTGTCCTGTCGCCAGCCAATGAGGTAGTAGCGCACGCCGCCGGGGCCTGCGCCCTCGTCGAGGGTCGCTGCAAGCGCTTCGTCGCCGAGCTCGGGCTCGCTGAGGCTCTGCCAGGGAACCCCCCTGTCCGGCGGTCGGGCTAGATCTTCGCCTAGCGCTTCGAGATCGTCCTTTGCGCCGGATTCAGACTCGAACACGTCGGCCCTCGACTCGATCACGAGCGGGCCCCGGGTCGTTGCGGAGCCCGGCCGGCGGTACCTGGCCTTCCAGCCGTCGATGCGGCCGAAGCGGGCGGGATCGGCCCTAGCCCCGGGCGGTGCATCGGCGAGCGCTTGTCGCCCCTCGTCGAACTGGAGCCAGACCCGGGACAGATCCGCGGGTTGGAGCACGAGCCTGGACAGATCGTCCGCAGAGAACGTCCCCTTGCCACCATCGCCCATGCAGCCTGCGAGGACCGTTGCTACGAGGAGCAAGAGCACACCGAAGCGGCGCTCGGTGACGTGGCTCGTGGTCGGTGCTCGTTCGGCTGGTCGCATGAAGCCGAGGCACTGAACCCCGGATCCCCTCTGGACGGAATATAGGAGCGGACGGTCCGCCGCCGCAACCGGAACGCACCGGGCACGAAAAGGGCCGCCCGGAGGCGGCCCTTTTCGCGAGCTCAGGCGGACGACTCAGTCGTCGTCGTCATCTCCTCCGCCGCCGCCTTCTCCGAGGATCAGGCGGTAGCCGCCGCGACCATGGGTCGCCGCGTAGATGACGCGCTTCGAGGTGCCGGGGATGTGCACCTGCGAGAGCTCGTAGGTCGCCACCTTCGGCAGGCCACGACCGGCTTCGCGCCAGACGGCGCTGCCCGCCGGAAGCCGGAGCACGCCCCAGTCGAACGAGGCGTAGAGGTCGCCCGTCGGAGCGTCAACCTCGACGTCCGTGATCGGCAGGTCGCCGAGGTTGTAGCTCAGGTCCGTCCAGACCGCCGTCCCGGTCGCCGGGTTGTACACGGCCTTGAACACGTGGCCCGGAGTTGTCGGCGTGTAGGCGTTGCAGCCCGTGAACGAGATAAACGCCGTGTTGCCGCTCGGATCGCGTGCGTCGACCGAGATGCCGCTCGGGAACCGGCGCGGCTGCGCCGGGGTGTCGATGCGCTGGAAAACGACCTCGGTCTGCCGCTCGTTGAAGCCGGTGCCGCAGCAGTCCGGCTCCTGGACCTGCAGCGCCGGGTTGTTCGCGTCGGCGTTCTTCGCGACGAAGACACGGCCGCGACGCGTTCCGGCCCAGATCGTGCCGGTGTTCGCACAGGTTTGGGGCTGCGTGCGCGCGGGCGGGCTCAGCCGCCGGGCTGCAGAACGCCGTTCACGCGCAGCGCATACGGCGCCTGTTCCGCGACGGTCTCGATCGGGTCGTCCTGCATCACGACGACGCCGATGACGTCGGCTCCCTGATCGACGAGCTGCCGGATCAGCCACCCGGGAACGAGTCCGTCGTGCCGTTCGTTCAGCGGAATCGGGAGGAGTGTCCGCCTGCCCTTACCGTGCCCCGAGTAGGCAACGAGCTGAACCGAGAAGTCGTGGATCGCGGTGGGTCGAGCCTGAGAAGGTGAGAGCCAGCCTCCAAGTGACGATCCGTCCGCGACCGGTGCGCCGCCAAGTGTGAGCTCCCTGATCCAGAAGCCGGACGGGATCGTCGCAGCAGGATCGTTCGGATCGCCGGCGACTGACCCGTCTGCAACGTGGCGGAAGGAGGCGAGAACCGACTTGCCGGCGTACGCCGAGAGGTCGCAGCTCTCGAGGCGCCAGCCACCGGAGTAAGCCGTATAGCCGGGGAGATTCTCGTGCATGACGGGTCGGGCGTGCGGGCTCGCATCGCTCCGGGAACTCGTACAGGCGACGCTCCTGTAGGTCGTCCCACCGTCCGTGGAGACCTGGACGAACCCGAAGTCCCAGCCCCCGGTCGGATCCTCCTCCATGTTCCACTGTGCCTCGAAGGCGAGGCTCCCGCCGCCGGACGGGACGCTCACCGGCCGCACGATCGCGCGGTCGAGGTTGTTCCCTCCGCCGGAGTAGAGCGCGGGCGATCCGCCGTTCGGCGGGCTCGGGTCGACGACCCACTCCACCGGCCGGCCCGCCATCGAGGTCGCGCCGTCGAACTGGAGCGACCGGAGATCGCGCGCGGCCAGGTAGCGGCCTGACTCGTCGCGCAGGCGGACGAAGTCGGCGCCGTTCGGCGGTGCACCCGGCGCGCCATAGGCGTGGGGGTTGTCCCAGTTGACCGAGCCGAACGCCAGGCTCGAGGCCCAGTCATGGATCGAGCGCTGTGCGTCGCCGCCCCGGGCAAGTGCCTCTTGGAGCCCGGCCAGACCGTTCTCGTCCCCCCGGTGCAGCGCCGTCATGAGCTTCCGGCCGTGGTGTGCGTGGAGGAACTCCATGAACGAGTACACGGCGCCGTACTCGCAGTTGCCGTCGGCTCCGTCTCCCCAGAGGGTGAGCGAGTTCTCGGGGCCACCGGGCGAGTCGGCGAGGTTCCCGAGGAAGCACTGGGTGTGGCGGTCGTAGCCGATCTCCGACACGGGCCGGTCCGGCTCGGCGAACCCGGTGAGGCTGCGCGCCCATTCGGCGAGACCCTCGTCGACCCACGCGGCCTCGTCGGGATCCTCGTGGTGCTCGAGCAAATGCTCGTACTCGTGCGCGAAGACACCCTCGATGAGGTGCGGCCAGGCCGGCGAGTTGGTGCATCGATCCGAGGAGGGTTCATGCCTCGGACGTGATCCCGTCCGGTGCAGCCAGTCGTACGCGTCGATCGTCATCACGTTCCTGTCGAAGAGATCGTCGACGACGGACACGTAGATCCCCACCCCGTACCCGAGATCCTGCGAGTTGTCCAAGTCGAAGTAGTTCTCGTCGCGGATGTTGTCCACGAGCACGACGACCCGGTCGCCGGCGCCCTGGGGGCTGAACGGCGGACCCACCTGCGCGTTCGTCCCATCCCTCGAAGGCGGCGTGCTGAAGACAGCGGACTCGCGCGGGTAGATGACCTTGTCGAAGGCGCGGACCAGGCTCTTCACCTGCGCGTCCGAGACCTCGGTACGGAAACCGTTTCGGCAGTCGCCGGGCTGAAACTCGAGGTCTTCCGCGACCCAGACCTCGATGTGCCGCCCAGCCCCTCGGAGGGCGTAGGGCTTCGGGTAGATCGTGCCGTGCACGGTGTCGAGGCCGACCCAGAAGCGCCTCTCTCCCTGCGCCGGCGCGAGCTGCCGGCTCATCAGGCGCGTGCGTCCACGGCGCTGCGGCAGGAGCCTGGCCCCACGCAGCTGCAACGAGCTTCGCACCGCCTGCGGCACGTGGAGCCCGGCTCCGCCGCCGCTCGCATGAGAGACCTTGTCTCGGCGGCCGTCGTCCGTCGCGGCGAGCGCGCTCGAGCCCGCGGTCCCGGAGAGGAGGACGACGAGCGCTGCGGCGATGAAAAACGGTCGATTAAGCATGGGTGATCCCTGGCGTCGCGGCTTGTATTCGGATCGCGCCGCATGGGGCAGCCAGGGACGAAACCCGTTCAAGAAAATGTGTCGGGCTTGTACGGGGTCCTTTCGACCCCTGGCCCGAGGGATTCCTCGGAGGGCTTGGTGGAACGTCGCTCGTCGCCGGGGTGCGATGCTCGTTCCGAGGCAAGGACGCAGGGAGTCTCTGTATCAGTCAGATACAGGGGCGACTGAGGACGCCGCTTCGGGGCGAGGAGCGCGGCGGCACAGCCGTCGTTTCGCCAAGCCCTCCTTTACTGATTCGGTTTTGCCATCGCCCGATAATCGAGGGCCTTGTCCAGCGTGGCGTCGTCGACGCCGGCCTCGCGGGCGACTTCGCGGAGCGAGCGGCCGGTGGCCGCGGCGGTCTTGACGATCTCCGAGGCCTTGTCGTACCCGATGTACGGGTTGAGAGCGGTGGCCGCCGAGAGCGTGAGCTCCGCGTAGCGCTCGGCGTTCTCGCGGTTCGCCTCGATCCCG
>JBKJWJ010000109.1:0-3235 GCA_046716905.1 Gaiellaceae bacterium | reverse complement strand
GTCTCTTGCGTCGTGTTGCCGCTGATGAAGAAGCGTGGAACGTTGCGGTCGAAGGCGTCGGCCGCGGAGAGCGGTGCGTCGGCCAGGGTGAGCTCGGTGCGGATGGAGCGGATGTCGGCGGGTTCCTCCGGGCACGACCCGCTGAACGACCTGGCGGGCGCGGCACCCTGGAGGCGCCCGAAGCGCCCTACGCCGCGGGCGGGGCTCGTCAGGCGAACCGTGGCGTTGCGGAAGGATCGGCGCTGGCTCCCGCAGTTCCGGGTCTGGGTCGCGCTCACGCAGCGCGGCCCCCGCGTGGCGAGGCGGTTGAGGCCGCTCTGGCTCGCGGTTCCAGCGATCGATCGAACGACGCCCGAGGAGACCTTGAGCGGCCGCCCAGGCGCGGACGGGCCCAGGATCACGAACCGCGAAGACTTCTTCGTCGCAAGGCCGAGCTGCCAGTGGCCGTTGCTCGTCGTCACCTTGTCGCATTCGCCGTCGGCGACGGTCCAAGTCAGCGTCCAGTCCTTCGTGAGCGTCCCGGTGAGCGTGACGGAGAACGCTGCGCGCTGCGGCGTCGCTGCGCCCGCGGCTCCCCATCCCATGAGAAGCACACACCCAAAGACGACCCAGACCCCGATCTGCCGCAGCACTGCTGCCCGCTACTCAAGCAGATCCGCCGGACAAGAGGAAGTTTCGGGCCGTCCGCTTCGTTGAATACTGTTGCTAGGCCCCGAAAATCGCGGGCTCGGCGCGCCTTTTGGAGGGAAGAGATGAGTGAGAACGGGGTCCGCGAGTTGATCATCATCGGGGGTGGCCCGGCCGGGTACACCGCCGCGCTCTACGCTGCGCGCGCGAACCTCGAGCCGCTCGTGATCGAGGGCTTCCAGTGGGGCGGCCAGCTGATGATCACGAGCGACGTCGAGAACTATCCCGGCTACGCCGACGGCGTCATGGGGCCGGAGATGATGAAGGACTTCCGGCGTCAGGCCGAGCGCTTCGGCGCGGAGTTCATCAGCGACGACGTCACACGAGTCGATTTTTCGGAGCAGCCCCACCGCGTGTATGTGGGGGACACCGAGTACCGGGCGGAGGCCGTCATCGTCGCCACCGGCGCGAACGCCCGCCAGCTCGGGCTCGAGTCGGAGCGCGCGCTCCAGGGCCGCGGGGTCTCCTACTGCGCCGTCTGTGATGCGGCGTTCTTCCGGGAGAAGGAGATCGTGGTCGTCGGCGGCGGCGACTCGGCGATGGAGGAGGCGACGTTCCTCACCAAGTTCGCCTCCAAGGTCACGATCGTCCACCGGCGCGACGAGTTCCGCGCCTCGCAGATCATGCTCGACCGCGCCCGGGCGAACGACAAGATCGAGTTCGTCACGAACGCCACTGTCGAGGAGGTCATCGGTGAGACCGTCGTGACGGCCGTGAAGCTCCGCGACCTCACCACGGACGAGGTCACCGAGCTCCCGGCGGACGGGCTCTTCGTCGCCATCGGCCACGACCCGAGCAGCGGCCTTTTCACTGATTGGCTCGAGCTCGACGAGGACGGCTACATCCTCACGAAGCCCGGCTCGACGGAAACGAACCTGGAGGGAGTGTTCGCGGTCGGCGACGTCGTCGACCACGTCTACCGCCAGGCAGTCACCGCCGCCGGGATGGGCTGCATGGGCGCCCTCGACGCCGAGCGCTGGCTCGCCGCCCGCGAGGGCCACCTGGCCACGGCGGGCGCGGCTCCGCGCGAGTAGCCGAGGGATTGGCGCGACACGGGGGGTGTGTCGCAACAATCGCCCAATGGCTCAGCCGATTCCGCCTGTGAACGAAATGCTCGCGCTTCTGCGCGGGATGCAGCGGCGTCAGCGGACGCTGCTTGTAGGGATCGACGGCCGCGGTGCGTCCGGAAAGAGCACATTCGCGCGAGCGCTCGAGAGCGGCGCTGACGACATCGTCGTCGTTGAATTCGACGACTTCTACCGCCCGTCTATCGAGCGTCAGGCGCGAACAAATACTGAGATCGGCGGAAGCTTCGACTGGCGGCGGTTACGGAATCAAGTGCTTGCACCGTTGTCCCGGGACGAAGCCGGCGAGTACCAACGATACGACTGGGCGAGCGACAACCTCGCCGAATGGCATTCCGTGCCCGTCGGCGGGATCGTGCTCGTCGAGGGCAACTACTCGACCCGGGCGGAGCTGATCCGCTTTTACGACTACACCATCTGGATTGATGCCCCACGTGATTTGCGTTTGGCGCGGGGCGTGGGCCGTGGTGGCGACGACACGCGCGACCGTTGGCTAACGGAATGGATGCCTGAGGAGGACTGCTACGTCGAGGCCGAGGACCCGGCCGGGCGCGTCGATCTAGCGCTGGACGGCGCCGGCTGAAGCCAGTTTCGCTCGGTCGTGAATGGTCGCGTTTCGCCAATCCCTCAGCTAGACGCGGCTCGACGGGCAGAGGTCGTTCACGACGCACGCGTGGCAGAGCGGTGTACGCGCGATGCAGACCCGCCGGCCGTGCCAGATCAGGAGGTGCGGGAAGACGCCCCAGTGCTCGCGCGGGACGAGCTTCTGGAGGTCTCGCTCGATCTTCACCGGATCCTCCTGCTTCGTGAACGCGAGTCGCTGAGAGAGACGCCGGACATGGGTGTCGACGACGACGCCCTGGGGCTCGCCGAGCTCGGCGGCGACGACGTTCGCCGTCTTGCGCGCCACGCCCGGGAGCTGCAGGAGCTCCTCCATCCTGCGAGGCACCTGTCCGTCGAACTCCTCCAGAAGCACGCGCATCGTTCCGCGGAGCGACTTCGTCTTCTGGCGGAAGAACCCAGTCGCAAAGATGTCTCGCTCGAGCTCGTCGGCCGGCACGGCCAGGTAGTCCTCCGGTCGCCGGTACTTGACGAACAGGCGCTCGGTGACCCGGTTCACGTTCACGTCGGTCGTCTGCGCCGAGAGCATCACGGAGACGAGCAGCTCGAGCTCGTTCCGGAAGCTGAGCGCGATCGAGGCGTCGGCGTGCTCGGCGAGCAGGCGGTCAATGACCGGTCCGATTCGTGCGCGCTTCGGACCGACCCGGCGCCGCGCCTCGCGGAGGAAGCTACGCGCCACTCAGGACCGCGGCCGCCATCTGCATCCGTGCCTGCGGGAGGCGCGGGCCGGCGCAGACGAGATCCAGGGCGGGGCAGCCGTGGCAGACCTCGCCCGGCGTCGGGGCGAACTCGCCGGCGTTGATGCGTGAGATCGCTTCCGAGAGCTCGGCCTCGAGCTCGGG
>JBKJWJ010000108.1:0-5001 GCA_046716905.1 Gaiellaceae bacterium | reverse complement strand
AAGGGGATGATCGTCCAGGTCTTGGCCGGCGCGCGGTACAGCCCCCGCGACAAGATCTTCGACGCCGTGATCGACAAGGTCGAGGTGAAGACGATCGGCGAGCTCTCCCCGCGGGAAATCGAGCACGACAACCCGGAGATCCGGCGGCCCGAGGAGATGCAGGACTTCCTCGGCCAGCTCTACAACCGCGAGGTGTCCCCCGAGGACACCGTCACGGTGATCCGCTTCTCCGAGATCAAGGGCCGCTAGCGGCCCGGTTTTCGAATCGGCGTCCCGAAGAGCTCGCGCGGCCGCACTTCGTCCCCGCAGGCCTCGCACTCGACCGTGAACGCCGACGTGAAGCGGGCGTTGCAGGAGGGGCAACGCCAGCGCATCTCGCCCTCGCACTGCGGGCACGCCGCGGGTAGCTCGGCCTCCCACTCCTCAAAGTAGCGCTGCGCCAACCCGCAGGAGAGGCAGACGGAGACCCAGTCGCCGAGTGTCTTGCGACGCTCCTCCTTCAGCCAGTCGCTCGCCTTGCCCACGGCCCTCACTCTAAGGCGGGACAATTCAGCCGTGGAGGTGTACGACGAATGGCGGCTGATCTTCGACGTCGGCGACAAGTGGAAGGCTGTTGGCGTCATCGAAGAGGCTTTGGAGCAGGCGGCCGAGGATGTGGACATCCACCGGCGGGGGAACCAGATCCTCGTCTACGCGCTGTCAGAGGAAGCCATTCGCGAGACCGAGAAGCTCGTCTCTCGACTGCTCGAGAAGCGAGGGCTCACGACCGCCTCGACCTTGACCCGCTGGAATCCAGGCGGCGAGCGCTGGCAGGATTCGTCCCTTCCCGTTGAAGCGCAGCAGTACGACATCGGCCCCGAATGGGTAGCCCTCGGTGAGCTTGGCTGGGAAGTCCGGATCCGCTTGCAGGATGGGAAAGAGGCCCGCCGCCTCGCGCAGGAGCTATTGAAGGCTGGCCGCCCGACCATTTCCGGGCTCGGGAGCAGAGTCACTGTCGGGGTCGCTGACCAGCTGGAGGCTGAGGCGCTTGCAGACGAACTCCGTCTCAGCGCACCCACCGCCCGGATCGAATCCCGGCCCCTCTCGCGCTGGCGCCGCTGGTTGATCCGTCAGCGTGCACTCGGAAACTACTCGGGCGGCGGCGACAGCGGCGGCGACGGAGGAGGAGGCGGGGGAAACGGCGGGGGCTAGCGGTTCTGGAGCGTGTCGAGCCCGATGGCGAGCGCGATCCCGAGCCGGCGGTCGATCTTTCGGTCCCGGTCGCCGGAGAGGTCGAGGAGATACTGGTCGCGCACCTTGAACTTTCTCTGCAGGTCTCCGACGACCTCGTCGCCGACGAGGATCTCGAAGTTGTAGGGAATCGGTACGAAGCCGCCGACGTAAGGCACGAAATCGATCAAGCGGCGGCCGATCGCGGCCGGCACCGAGCGCTCACGCGCCAGCGCCACGTCCTCCTCGTCCGGCCCGCCGACGTGCCAGGTGGAGCGCAGCAGCGACTCCTTGAACTTGTGCGACAGCACGCCGATCCGCCGATCCCCGTCGAAGACGTCGTACCGGGAGCCGCCGAAGTCCAGCATCGAGCGCGCCTTGAGCCGGAAGAGCTCGCGGGTCTCCCCCTCGTCCCCGTAGAAGCGAATGTCCTCCTTGATCGCCAGCTTCTTCTGCCGGACGTAGGCGACCGGAGGGCCCGCAGGGGTCTCGCCGATTGCCAGCGGCGTCACCCGGTACATGTTCGCCACGGGTCGGATCACCTGGTCGACGAGAAAACGGTCGTACTCGAAGGTCATGCGACCGCGAGCCTAGTCGTTAGAGTCTCGACGCTATGGCGATCGCCCGGGAAGCCGAGCCAGTCTCCTCGCTGCGCGAGATCCGCGAGGCGGGGCTCGACCGCGAGGATCTCTTCGGGATCTACCGCAACATGCTCCTGACGCGCGGGGTCGAGGAGCGCGGCCACATCCTCTACCGGCAAGGAAAGATTCCCGGCTCGTTCTACACGGGGCGGGGCAACGAAGCCTCCGTCGGAGTGGCAACTGCGATGGGCGCCGACGACGTCGGCTGCCCGCTCCATCGCGACATGGGCGTCCATGTGACGCGCGGTGTCGAGCCCTGGCGGATCTTCGCCCAGTACATGGGCCGCGAGGACGGGCCGACCCGCGGCCGGGACGGCAACGTCCACATGGCCGATTCGCAGCTCGGCCTGCTCGCGATGGTCAGCCATCTTCCGGCGATGCTTCCCGTCGCTGTCGGCTGCGCGCTCGCCTTCCGGATCCGCGAGGAGCGCCGGGTCGCGCTCGGGTGGTTCGGTGAGGGCGCCTCGGCCCGCGGAGACGCCCACGAGGGAATGAACTTCGCCGGCGTGCGGCGACTCCCGGTCGTCTTCATCTGCGACAACAACCAGTGGGCCTACTCCACGCCGACCCACCTCGAGTACGCCTGCGAGACGCTCGCCGACCGAGCCGCCGCCTACGGCTTCGAGGGCGTTGTCGTCGACGGCACGGACGTTCTCGCCGTCTACCGCGAGGCGAAGCGCGCGATCGAGAAGGCACGCGAAGGAGGCGGCCCGACGCTCATCGAGTCGATGACGCTTCGCATGGAGGGCCACGCCGTCCACGACGACGCGTTCTACGTCCCGAAGGAGCTCTTCGAGGAGTGGGCCAAGCGCGATCCGATCGAGCGGTTCCGCAGCTGGCTCCGCGAGAACGCCGAGATGACCGACGAAGAGGAGGACGAGGTCTCGGCCGGCGTCAAGCGGACGCTGTCCCAGGCCCTCGAGCGCGCCGAAGGGTCGCCGCTGCCCGACCCGTCCACGGTCACCGAAGGGGTCTACGCACGAGCCGAGGATCTCGACACCCCGCACCACAAGTAGATGCCAGAACTTACGTATTTGCAGGCAATTTCCGACGGTCTCCGTAGTGAGATGCGCCGAGACAAGCGCGTCTTCGTGATCGGCGAGGACGTCGGTGTCTACGGCGGCGCGTTCAAGGTCACGCTCGGCTTCCAGGAGGAGTTCGGCCCCTGGCGCGTGCTCGACGCTCCGCTCGCCGAGACCGCCATCGTCGGCGGCTGCACGGGCGCCGCGATCATGGGGCTCCGGCCGGTCGCCGAGATGCAGTTCGCGGACTTCATTTCCTGCGGCTGGGATCACCTCGTCACCGTTGCGGCCAAGCAGTTCTACCGGGCAGGGACGCCGGTGCCGATCGTCGTTCGGCTCCCGTCCGGCGGCGGTTTCTCGGGCGGGCCGTTCCACTCCCAGAATCCCGAGAGCTCGTTCGCGCACATCGCCGGCCTGAAGATCGTCTGCCCGGCCACGCCGGAGGACGCCAAGGGCCTCCTGATCAGCGCGATCGAGGATCCCAACCCGGTTCTCTACTTCGAGCACAAGCACCTCTACCGCCGGATCAAGGCCGAGGTGCCGGAGGAGCGCTACTTGACGCCGTTCGGCAAGGCTCGCGTCCACCGGGAAGGGGAGGACATCACGCTCGTGACCTGGGGAGCCATGGTCTACACGGCCGACGAGGCGGCACAGCAGCTCGAGCAGGACGACGTCTCCGTTGAGATCCTCGACCTCCGCACGATCATCCCGTGGGACCGCCAGGCGGTGCTCGAGAGCGCGAAGAAGACGTCCAAGGTCATGGTCCTCCACGAGGACACGCGGACCGGCGGCTTCGGCGCCGAGATCGCGGCGACGATCTCCGAGGAGGCCTTCGAACACCTCGACGCACCGATCAAGCGAATCGCCGCGCCGGACACTCCGGTGCCGTTCTCCCCGCCCCTCGAGAAGGCGTTCATCCCGCAAGTCGAAGACGTGGCCGCAGGACTGCGCGAGCTGGCTGAGTACTAGGAGCTAGGGCTATGGCTACACCAACCGCCGTCGACGTCGTGATGCCCCAGATGGGCGTCTCCGTTTCGGAAGGGACGATCACGAAGTGGCTCAAGCAGGAAGGTGAGGAGATCCAGGCGGACGAGCCTCTGCTCGAGATCTCCACCGACAAGGTCGACACGGAGGTTCCGAGCCCGGGCAGCGGCGTCGTGCAGCAAATCCTGGCGCAGGAGGGCGAGACGGTTCCCGTCGGCCAGCGAATCGCCGTGATCGGCGCCGCCGGAGCCGAAGTTGCCGAGGAAGCGCCGCCGGAGCCCGCGACCCAGGAGGCCGCAGACGAGGCAAACGCCGCCGCCTCGGCCGAGACCGTGGCTCCGACCGATCAAGGCGTCCAGGAGCCCGTTCCTGCTCCCGTAGAGCCGCAGAGCGCCGAGGAGCAGCCCGCTCCGTCGCCGGCTGCGTCCGCCCAGGCGCCCGTAGACGATGGCGCAACGAACGGCAAGAGCTTCGTGTCGCCCGTCGTGGCCCGAATCGCCTCCGAGCATGGCGTCGACATCTCGCAGGTGCAGGGCACCGGTCGGGGCGGCAGGGTGACGAAGAAGGACATCCTCGGCTTCGTCGAGTCCGGCGGCCAGGCAGCTCCCGCCCCGGAGCAGGCCGAGCCGCAAGCCGCAGCGGCACCGGCAGCGCCGCCCGAGGTACCCGCTGCACCACCCCAGCCCGCGGCACCGGCACCCCCGCCGGCTCCGGCCGCACCCGCGGCCCACGCCCCGCCCCCCCCCGCCCCGGCGCCGCCGGGCGAGAGCGCAGCGCCGCTGTCCGCGATGCGCAAGGGCATCGCCGAGCACATGCGGCGCTCCCTCGATACCTCTGCGCATGTCACGAGCGCGATCGAGGTCGACATGTCCCGCGTCGTGGCGATCCGCGAGAAGCTCAAGCCCGAGTACCAGAAAAGCTACGGCGTCAATCCGACGTATCTGATCTTCGTCGCGCGCGCGGTCGTCGAGACGCTGCGCGACTACCCGTGGATCAACGGCGAGATCCGCGGCGACAGGATCATCAGCCGGAATTACGCGAACCTCGGCTTCGCGGTCGAGCTCGCCGACGGCAAGGGCCTGATCGTCCCGGTCGTGAAGCACGCCGAGGGCCTCAACCTGCTCGGCATGGCCCAGGCGGTGACG
>JBKJWJ010000107.1:0-2510 GCA_046716905.1 Gaiellaceae bacterium | reverse complement strand
TCCGGATCTTGAGGCGCTGCGAGGTCACGAGCATCACCGAGTCGCGGGGCCCAGCGCCCATCGAGGCACAGATGTAGAAGGCCGAGCCGGCGCCGAAGAACGGCAGTGCGATTGCAACCAGCACGATCCGCAGAGCGAGCCCTTGCTCGGAGAGCTCGGTGACGAGGTCGACGTGGGCCAGCACGATCAGGAACGAGCCGATCAGGAGCGCGTTCAGGAGCGTGCCCAGGCCGATGTGCGCCCGCAGCGCCCACACGAGGACGAGCACGGCGACCGAGACGACGAGGTTGGCGGCGCCAAAGGAGATGCCCAGCTGCTCCGCGAGCCCCTGGTGCAGGACATCCCACGGCGGCAGCCCGAGCTCAGACTCGAGGAAGCAGACGATCCCGCAGGCGCACAGGAAAAGCCCGGTGACCAGGAACATGAGCCGCACGGCAAAGCCGCCGTAAAGAGCTGGAGGTGCGCGCATGGTTCGGAACGTAGCTGTCTTGCTGGCGCAGAATGAGCATCCGCGGGAGCGGATGCTCATCGCGCAAGATCCCTAAAGGGGCCGCTTCGCGGCCCAAGAGCTTCGGAATCCGTTGGCCGGGGTACAGCTTGGACATGACCGAGCGCGAGGTGCAGCACGACCCGCAGGTCCTCGAGGGCGAGGACGAGCTGCCCCGGCAGCCCGCGCCACCGCTCGACCCCTACACGCCCGAGCCGGGCCCCGGCCGCGGCGAAGCTCGCGCCTTCAAGGTGATGCGGCTCTCCTGGATCCCGATCGCGATCCTGATCGCGATCGTGGTCTACGCGGCGGTCCGGTAGCTGCTGAGGTAGGGCTCAGGTTCCCCCGCCCCTCGCTTTCGACCATCAGGATCCTGTGAACGACCCCGTACGGCGGGCGCGCCGGTCAGCCTTCCGTCGTTTGACGGCGGGTGCGAGCCGGACGGCGGCGATCCAGACGTAGACCACGAACGCGAGCGTCGCGCCGAGGAGCTGCAGAATTCGCCGCACAAGCGTCATGCGTCGGATCGTAACTTCAGGGGTCTTCGCGCGATGAGCAAGCGGTAACCTGACCGGCGATGGCGCGGCGCGACATCGACCGCCTGCAAGGAGAGATCGAGGAGCTCTTCGCCGATCTGTGGCCGGTGCCCCGCTTCTCCGGCCCGCGGCATGGCTTCCGACCCGCGGTCGACTGCTTCGTCACGAACGATCCGAACCAGCTCGTCGTGGTCGTCGAGCTTGCGGGCGTCGACCCGGAGTCGGTCGAGATCGGCGTCGCGGAGCGGACGCTGACGATCTCGGGCCAGCGGGCCCGACCGCGCGTCGACGGCCAGGTGTACCAGCAGGCGGAGATCGAGTACGGCCGCTTCGAGCGCACGATCCCGCTGGAGCAAGACGTCGGGGCCGCCACGGCGAGCGCGCTCTACGAGGCGGGGATGCTCCGGATCACGCTGCCGGTCGCCAAGCGCGCCCCCCGTGCACGCACCGTCGCCATCGTCGTGCACAGGGTCGAGTGAGCAGCGGTCGAGTGAGCAGCGGTCGAGTGAGCAGCCGTCGAATGAGCAGCGGTCGAGTGAGCGACACCACGCGAATGCGGCTGCCCGTCCTGCCGCTCAAGGAGACCGTCGTCTTCCCCGAGTCGATGACACCTCTCGCGGTCGGGCAGGACCGCTCGATGAAGCTGATCGACGACGTCGTCTCTGGCGAGCGCACGTTGGCGCTCGTCACGGTGAAGAACCCCGAGGCCGACCCGCCGGGCTGGGCCGACCTCTACGAGGTGGGAACGGTCGGCGTCGTCCACAAGATTATCAAGGTCCCGGACGGGACGCTGCGAATCCTGCTCCAAGGGCTGCAACGGGTGCGCCTCGTCGAGCCGGGCGAGGAAGAGCCATATCTGATGGCCGAGGTCGGGGAGCTGCCCGACATCCTTCAGGACTCTCCGGAGTTGAAGGCGCTGACCCGCAATGTCCAGGCGCAGTTCACGGACATCATCGGCATGACGGCGTACCTGCCCGAAGAGCTGCAGCTCGCCGCTGCGAACGTCGACGACCCGAGCGCGCTCTGCCACCTGATCGCGTCCACCCTGCGACTCAAGACGGCCGAGCGCCAGGAGCTGCTTGAGACTGTCAACGTCGAAGAGCGGCTGCGCGCCGTCTCGCTGATCCTCAATCGCGAGGTCGAGATGTCGGAGCTCGGCTCGAAGATCCAGTCCCAGGTCGCGAGCGAGATCGACAAGGGCCAGCGCGAGTTCTTCCTCCGCCAGCAGCTGAAGGCGATCCAGGACGAGCTCGGCGAGGGGGACGAGCAGCAGGCGGAGATCAACGAGCTCCGCGGCCAGATCGAGGCGAAGAACCTCCCCGAGCACGCGCTCAAGGCGGCTGACCGCGAGCTCTCGCGGCTCGAGAAGCTGCCGCCCGCCGCGGCTGAGTACGGGGTCATCCGCACCTACCTCGACTGGATCATCTCGCTGCCCTGGAGCGAGCAGACGACCGATGACCTCGACCTCGATCGCGCGCGCCGTATCC
>JBKJWJ010000106.1:0-11894 GCA_046716905.1 Gaiellaceae bacterium | reverse complement strand
CGGCGACGAGATGCGGCCAGCCGACTGGCGTCGAGACCTTCACGGAGACGAGCCCGTGGCCGAACGTCTCGTTCAGCCGGCGGGTCGGCGCGGCGGTCCGGATGACCTCGCCGATGCCGTCGATCGTCTTTCGACCTCTGTAGGTCAGGCGCAGCACTCGGCGCGCCGGCGCGCCGGCTCCCTGGTAGGTGCGTGCGCGCCAGGGATCCGGGGCGAGCTCGAAGCGCGGCCTGGTGTCGATCCCGTTCAGCTGGCCCTTGAGGAACCGGTCGAACCACAGCCGCACCTGAGCGAAGTAGTACGCCTGCTCCGCGGGTGGGTTCGTGGCCGGAGTGTGACCGAGGTCGCCGACATACAGTCGCTTCGGGCCGCGCAGGCGACCGAACGCGGCGAGCGCCTCCTGCATGTCGAAGGCGTAATCGCGGCGCCCCTGGAGCATGAAGACCGGCGTCGTGATCTTCCCGAGGTCGTTTCGGACCGAACGCTCCGCCGCGAACTCGCGGATCCCTTCCGGGTTCCGCCCCTGGAGCGCGTCGTCCTTCAACGCCGTGATCTCTGGATGCCAGCGCTCGGGCGCGAGCGAACTGTAGAAGCCTGCTACGAGTCCGGACTTGACGAGACCTTGCGGTAGGAGGGAGTCGTAGAGGCTCGTCCAGGTGATCACCGGGACAGCTGCCGCGAGGCGCGTCCCCGGTGCCGTCAGGAGCTTCCAGACCGATCCGCCGCCGAGCGAGACGCCGAACGCGCCGACCTTGATGTCGCTCACCCCCGGTCGCAACCTGAGCCACACAAGCGCGGCGGCGTAATCGGCGACCTCTCGCGGGCCGACGAGCGAGGACTGTCCGCCGGAGGCGCCGTGCCCTCGGGCGTCCACGGTCAGCACCGCGTAGCCATGCGGTGCGAGGTGCGTCTCGGCGACAGCGTTCATCGAGAGACGGTTGCCGCCCAGCCCGTGAAGCATCAGCAACGCCGGCCAGCCGCCCTGAGGTGGCGCCCCATCGGGCGCGTAATAGGTGGCTGCGAGCGTGACGCCGTCGCCCATCACGAGGGTGTGGTCGCTCTTCGAGTAGGCCTCCGCCGCGCCGGTCTGGACCGCGAAGAGACAGGTAACGAGCAGGAGAATTCGGCGACCCACGGAGAAAAAGGGTAGATCAAGTCTCCGGCTTCTTACAATCGCCACATGGATCCCCGGCCGATCGGCGTCTTCGACTCGGGAATGGGCGGGCTCACCGTCCTGCACGAGTGCCTCGTGACGATGCCGCACGAGGACTTCCTCTACCTCGGCGACGGCGCGCGCCTGCCGTACGGCCCGCGGCCGCTCGACGAGGTACGCCGCTTCGCGCTGGGGATCGCCGGCTACCTCGAAGCGCAGGGCGTGAAGCTGATCCTCGTCGCCTGCAATACCGCGACCTCCGCCGCTCTCTCCGATCTCCAGGAGCGGATCGCGGTGCCGGTCGTCGGGGTGATCACGCCGGAGGCACACGCGGCGGTCCAGGCGACCCGCAACCGCCGAGTCGGCTTGATGGCCACCGAAGCGACAGTCGCGGCCGGCCGTTACACCGACCTCGTCCACACGCTCGACGCCGGCGTGCGCTTCTCCCAGGTCGCCTGTCCGCGCCTGGTGCCGCTCATCGAGGGGGACGAGCCCTTCGGCGCCGAGACGACGGCGGCCGTGCGTGAGTACGCGCAGCCGTTGAAGGACGACGGCGTCGACACGGTCATCCTCGGCTGCACCCACTACCCACTGATCCGGCCGGTCTTCGAGCGGGTGTTCGGCCGAGACGTGACGCTCGTTTTCTCCGCGGAGGAAACCGCGCGCGAGGTGGCGGAGACACTGAGCCGCAAGGGGTTCGAGAACGACGCCGCGCGTGAGGGCAGCTATCGGTTTCTGACCACGGGCGACACCGATCGGTTCCGGCAGCTCGGCCAGCGCTTCCTGCAGCTGCCGCTCGAGGGAGTCGACCGGGTCGACATCGCCGAGCTCGAGGCGGCGGCCGCGTGAGAGCCGACGGGAGGCGACCCGACCAACTGCGTCCGCTCGAGATCGAGGTCGACTACCTCGAGCAGCCGGCCGGCTCGGCGCTGATCTCGGCCGGCAAGACGCGGGTGCTCTGCACGGCGTCGATCGACGAGCGAGTTCCGCGCTGGCTGATGGGCAAGGGGAAAGGCTGGATGACAGCCGAGTACGGGCTGCTCCCGGCGTCGACCGGCGAGCGGACACAGCGGGAGGCCAGTTCCGGCAAGCAGAAGGGCCGCACCGTGGAGATCCAGCGGCTGATCGGCCGTTCGCTTCGCGCCGTCACCGACCTCGGCGCGCTCGGCGAGCGGACCCTCTGGATCGACTGCGACGTCCTCCAGGCCGACGGAGGCACGCGGTGCGCTGCGATCTCGGGCGCCTATGTCGCGGCCCGGCGCGCACTCGATCGCTTCGGGCTCGGGAAGGCACTCACGGACTCGGTCGCGGGCGTCTCCCTCGGGATCGTGGACGGCGAGCTGCTCCTCGACCTCGACTACTCCGAGGATTCGCGGGCGGAGGTCGACCTGAACGTCGTCATGAGCGGCGACGGGCGGCTGATCGAGGTTCAGGCGACCGCAGAGGGCGACAGGTACACGCGGGAGCAGCTCGACGAGCTCCTGGATCTCGCCGGCGAGGGCATCGAGAGCATCGCCGCAGCGCAGGAGCGCGCCGTGGAGACGGCTCTCGCCTGATCGAGTGAGGGCGATCCTCGCCTCCCAGAACGAGGGGAAGCTGCGGGAGCTCCGGGAGGCGCTGCCGGGCTGGGAGATCGAGGCGCTCGACGCCGACGACTACCCGCCGGAGCTAGGCGAAACCTATTACGAGAACGCTCGCGGCAAGGCCGTCTTTGGCCGGACCGTCGACCGGTCGGGCGCCTGGATCCTGGGCGAGGACTCGGGCCTCGAGGTTGAGGGCCTGGGAGGAGCGCCGGGGATCAAATCGGCACGATTCGCAGGCGGGATGCATGTCGAACGGCTCCTCGCCGAGCTCGAAGGACTAGAGGGCGACGATCGCCGCGCCCGCTACGTCTGCGAGCTCGTTGCGCTCTCGCCGGATGGCGCGGAGTCGCGTGGCACCGGGATCCTCGAGGGCCGCATCGGCGAGAGCCCGAGCGGGGAGGGAGGTTTCGGCTTCGACCCGGTGTTCATCCCCGAAGCCGAGCAGCGAACGGTCGCCGAGCTAGGGGACGAGTGGAAGGCCGAGAACTCGCACCGTGCTCGCGCCGCGCGGGCGCTCCGCGAGCAGCTCAGCCGGTAGCCGGCTCCGCGAGTGGGTTCGTCCAGCGCACACGGGCGAAGCGGGCGAAGTCGTTGTCCGCGGAGCAGAGCTCGGCGCCATGCTCGATCGAGAGGGCCGCGAGATGCGCGTCGCTCGTCAGGTTTCCTGCGGTCCCGAAAGGCTCCAACAGCTCCCGCAGAATTCGGGCATGCCGGTCCGTCGGGGCGACGACAGTGCTCGGCGGCTGAGCGAGCCAGCGGTCAACGAGGTCGAGGGCTTCGCCGAGGCTGAGCGGCGCCTCGAAGATGCGTGGGTTCGTCGCGAGCCGGACGAACGCCAGGAGCACCGCCCAGGCGAAGGCGAGTGTCGCCGGCCCGGAGAGCTGATCCTCGAGCCACGGCTTCGCAATTCGGTGATGCGGCGAGCTCTGGTCGACCGCGTAGAGGAGCAGGTTCGCGTCGACGAGCTTCACTTGCGAAGCTCGAGCTTGCGAGCGAGCTCTGAGTCTTCGAGGTCGGCGGCCAGTCGGAGCGCATGCTCGAGATCGACGCCGGGCCGGAGTCCGAGCGGCCGCGACGGGAGCCGGTAAGGCCCCGGCGAGCCCGCGGAGCCCGAAGTGAGGCCGCGCCTGAGCGCAGTGTTCAGAGCCTCGCGGAAGGACACCCCGCGCTCCCGCGCGACCGTTCGCAGCTTCTCCATCAGATCGGGGTCGAGCGTGACCGTCGTCCGCATTAACGCATCATAGCATCATAGCATCACTATGAATGATGCGATGATGGCAAGAAACTAGGCAAGCCCTGGAACAGCGTCCCGCTCGTCCTCCCGGCCGCGGGATCTCCACCAGTTGATCTCCGCGCCGAAGACGATGGCGTTCGCCATCACGTAGAGCCAGATCAGGAGGATGACCGGGGCGCCGAGCGCGCGGAGCGTCAGCACTTCGTCCCGCTGCGACAGGGCGACGTAGAGGGGCAGCGTCTGGAAGCTCGCCTGGAGCAGGATGCTCGCGAGCACGGCGCCCGGAAGCACGTCTCTGAAGGTCAGCTTCATGTTGGTCAGCAGGTAGTAGATCGAGACCAGGAAGAGGAAGACCGCAGCCGTCGAGAGGATCAGCGACAGGACGTAGGCAACCCATCGGTTCCCCGTGAATCCCGGTGCGGCGTCCTGCACGAGCGCGAACCCGACGGTGCCGATCACGAGCCCGGCGAAGAGCGTGATCAGTGTGCCGAGCATGACGACGATCGCCACTCCCTTTCCGCGCAGGAACGAGCGGTTCGGACGGCCGTAGACGATGTTGAACGCGGACTCGAGCACGCTGAAGAGCGAGAGCGACGTCCAGAGTAGGAACACGCCGCCGATCAGGCCCAGCGTGGCGGCGTTGTCCTGGATGTCGTTGACCACGCCGACGATCTGCGAGATCGACGCCGACGGCAGGATGTTCTTCAGCTCTCTGACGAGGTACGTCGACTCGTCGGCTCGTCCAAAGAGGCCGAGGAGCGCCAGCGCCAGGAAGATGAGCGGCACGAGCGAGAGCAGCGCGAAGTAGGCGATCATCGCGGCCAGGTGAGGCCCGCGGTCCGTGAAGAACTTGCCGAGCGGTTCGCGCATCGCCGGAGTATGTTCCCCACATGACCGGCGATCAGGCGTTACAACAGCTGCTCGACGTCTCCGAGGACGTCGTGGCCGCCGTGATCTTCGATCTCGCGGGCGAGCCGATCGGGGCCACGGTCGGGGCCGAGGACGCCAGATCGGTGGTGGAGACGGCGGGGGCGATGCTGGCGTATGCCGACGCGCTCCGCACGAAGCCGTCCGCCGAGCGGCTGGAGGCTGTGACCGCCGAAGGAAGCATCTTCGTCGTCCGCAAGGGCAGCCGAGCCGTTGTGGCCGCTACGGGCCGGGATCCGGTCGCGGGGCTCGTGTACCACGATCTCCGCGCGGCGCTCAAGAAGGCCAAGCGGCGGGCAAAGGAGAAGGCCGATGCTGCCTCGTAGGGTCACCCTCCTCTTTGCGGCTGCGGCGACGATCTTCCTCTGGCGCCGCGCGATACGCCCGGACGAGCACGTCGACGCGCTCTACGACGACGGCTCCGTGCTCCGGCTCCAGCGCGGGGTCGAAGCGGAGGATCTCCTCGACGACGCCCGCAAGCTCCTCTCGATCCTCGGGTGACCGACGACGAGCTTCGCGCCGGGCTCCGCGAGCACGCGCTGCTCGAGGGTGACTTCCTTCTCCGTTCCGGCCGCCGCTCGTCGCACTACTTCGACAAGTACCGGTTCGAGACGAGGCCGGAGCTCCTCGAGGCGATCGGGCTAAGAATCGCAACGGCGATCGGCGAGCACGAACCGGAGGCCGCGCGGCTCGCGGGGCCCGAGCTCGGTGCCGTCGCTCTGGCCGCCGCCTCGTCGCTTGCCTCGAGGCTCCCCTTCCTGATCGTCCGGAAGGAGTCGAAGGGCTACGGAACCGACAACCGGATCGAAGGCGCCTTCGAAGCGGGCGAGCGCGTCTGCCTGGTCGAGGACGTGGTCACCTCGGGAGGGGCCGCGGTCACCGCTGTACGGGCCCTTCGGGAGGCCGGCCTGGAGTGCCGCACAGCCGTTTGCGTCGTCGATCGGGAGGAGGGCGGAACGGACGAACTCGCGCGTCACGGCGTCCGTCTTCGGCCCATTTTTCGGGCAGGAGAGCTGCTCCCGGCGTAGAAACTGCCGCAAACCGCATGGTTGAGCGGAAAGGGGATCGCTGTTAGGGTCCTGACTGGCATTTGGCACTGACGTCGAAGGGGAGGAGATCCTTTCGTGACAAAGCAAGAATTCGTGGAGCGCGTCTCCGAGAAGAGCGGTCTGAACAGGCGAGAAGCCGGTGAAGCCGTCGACGCGTTTCTCGCATGCATCACCGACTCACTGCGCAGCGGTGAAGAAGTGGCGTTCACAGGGTTCGGAAAATTCACGGTTCAGAACCGCGCCGCCCGGCAGGGCGTCAATCCTCGGAACCCGACCGAGCGCGTGCACATCCCAGCATCGAAGGTGCCGAAGTTCTCGGCGGGAAGCCAGCTGAAGGCGGCCGTCAAGAGCTCGATGTAGCACCGCCGCAAGGCGAACGGAAGTCCGGACGGGGGCCGCTATCGGCCCCCGTTCTGCGTCTGGCCCCCTCTGTAGCCTCATTCAGCGTGCCCTCTGAGCTGGAGACGACCATGCAGATCGGCGGGTTGACCTTCGGCGACCGGATCGCCGAGGCCGTCGACCGCAAGCGCTCGCAGATCCTCGTCGGCCTCGACCCGCGCCCGGAGCTCTTCCCGGTCGAGCTTCGCGGCGAGCCGCCGGCCGAGGCATCGGCTCGGTTCTGCCGCGGGATCGTGGATGCAGTCGCGCCGTACGTCGTCGGGGTCAAGCCGCAGCTCGCCTTCTTCGAGGCGCTCGGCTCGCCGGGGCTGGCCGCGTTCGAAGAGGTCTGCGCGTACGCGCGAGCTGCCGGGCTCGTCGTCCTCGCCGACCGCAAGCGCGGCGACATCGGTTCGACGGCCCGCGCCTACTCCGCTGCCTACCTCGAGCCGCGCGAGGAGGACGGCGAGCCGGTCGCCGACGCGCTGACCGTCAACCCCTATCTCGGCCGCGACTCCGTCGAGCCGTATCTCTCGGCGTGCCGGCGCCACGGGCGCGGGATCTTCTGCGTCGTCCGCACCTCGAATGCGGGAGGCGCGGAGGTGCAGGAGCTCGTTCTCTCGGACGGCCGGCCGCTCTGGCAGCACATCGGCGCCATGGTCGCGGAATGGGGAGCAGAGGTCGTCGGAGCGCGTGGCCTCTCGAGCGTCGGTGCCGTGATCGGCGCCACCCATCCCCGGGCTGTTGCCGACGCCCGGCGGCTGCTCCCTCAGTCCGTGCTCCTCCTGCCGGGCATCGGCGCACAGGGGGCGACTGTCGCGGATGTCTCGACGGCTTTCACGAGCGGACCCGCAAGCGCGCTCGTCGCCGCAGCGCGCTCGGTCATCTATGCCTTTCGGGAAGGCGAGGAAGACTGGCGCTCGGCGGCGGCCGCGGAAGCCGCACGACTCCGCAGCGAGGTCTGGAAGGCGGCCGGATGGTGACGATTCCCTGGTGGTTCGTCCGCTACGGCTTCCCCGTCCTCGCGCTTGCCGCGGTCACGGCCGGCGTCCTGTTCCTCCGGCCGGCGATCCACGGTGGTGAGGCGGCGCAGCCGGCCCCGGCGGCGTCGGTTGTCGAGTTGCGCAAGGAGAAGCCACGGATCAAGACTGCGAGGGCGGCCGCATACGCGGTGCGGAGCGGCGACACGCTCGGCACCATCGCCGAGCGCTTCGGCACGACGGTCGACCGACTGATGGAGCTGAACCCGGGCGTCGACCCGACGGCTCTGCGCGTCGGGCAGCCCATCCGCGTCGGCTAGGGTTCCGCCCCGGTGAAGCGACTCGCCGTCGCCCTAGCTGCCTTTTCCTTCGCTGCCCCCGCAGCCGCCGCGACGCCGGAGGTCGATGCGCGCGCCTACCTCGTCCAGAACTCCCAGACCGGCGAGGTGCTGCTCGCCCGGCGCGCCAAGGACCGGCTGCCGATCGCGAGCATCACCAAGCTGATGACCGTCCTCGTCACCCTCGACCGGACTCGGCCGGGCGAGATCGTGTCCATCGACCCCGATGCGGCCGGCGTCACGGGCTCGACGATCCGCCTTCGCGCGGGCGAGCGCATTCCGATCAGGGACCTCCTTGCCGCGGCGCTGATCCAGAGCGCCAACGACAGCGCCGTCGCGCTCGCGGAGCACGTCGGAGAGGGCGACAGCAGCCGCTTCGTCGAGCTGATGAACCGGCGAGCGCGGTCGCTCGGCCTCGACGACACGCAGTTCGCCCGCCCCGACGGGCTCGACACGCCGGGCCACTACTCCTCCGCGATCGACGTCACGCGCCTCGGCATCGAGGCGATGAAGCGACCGATCGTGCGCCGTCTGGTTCGGCAGGAGTCGGCCACGATCGCGGGAGGCCGAACGCTCCACACCTGGAACGACCTCCTCGGCGAGTTCCCGGGTGCGTTCGGTGTGAAGACCGGGCACACGTCGGGCGCCGGCTGGAACCAGGTCGCGGCGGCCCGGGGCAACGGGGTCACGATCTACGCGACCATCCTCGGCAGCCCGTCGCGCGGGACGCGGAACGCAGATCTCGAGGAGCTTCTCGGCTGGGGAATGTCGCAGTACGCGATCGTGCCGCTCGCGCCGCCGGAGCGGGTCTACGCGAGGGTCGCGGTGCCGTTCGACGCCGAGGCGGTGCCCGTGATCGCGCCGCGGCCACTTCGCCAGCCTGTGCGGATCGGACGGCCGCTCGTCGAGCGCGTCGTCGTCCCGAGTCTGCTCGAGCTGCCGGTTCGCCGAGGGCAGGTCGTGGGCGAGCTTCGCGTGTATGACCGCAAGCGCGTCGTGGGGCGGACGTCGCTCGTTGCAGCCGAGTCGCGCGACGAACCAGGGTTCGGCGCCAGGACGGGCTGGTACGCCGGCCGCGCCGTGGACCACGTAGGCGGTTGGTTCGGGTGATCGTCACCGTCACGATGAACGCTGCTCTCGACCGGACGGTCACCGTCCCGAACTTCCAACCCGGCCAGCGGCACCGGGCGAGCGTGGGGCTCACGCTCGCCGGCGGCAAGGGCATCAACATCGCGAGGGCGCTCAAGCGGATGGACGTGCCGGTCGTGGCAACCGGGCTCGCCGGCGGGCGAACAGGAGCGGGCATCGTCAACGAGCTCACCCGCGAGGGAATCCTCAACGACTTCGTGCGGATCGCGGACGAGTCCCGCACGTCGACAGCGGTGGTCGACCCGACCGGGGGCACCTACACCGAGATCAACGAGTGGGGGCCGCAGGTTGGGCCCGAAGAGCTCGAGCTCCTGCTCGAGAAATTGCGCTACCTCTCCCGCGGAGCAGACATGGTCGTCTTCGCCGGCACACTTCCGCGCGGAGTCGACGAGGGGTTCTATGCAGAGGCGATCCGGGAGCTGACGCGGCGCGGGATCAGGGCCGTCCTCGACGCGGAGGGACAGCCCCTGAGCCTCGGCACCGACGCGGAGCCCTTTCTCGTGACGCCCAACGAGCGGGAGGCCGAGGGGCTTGTCGGCCAGGAGTTCCACGATCCGCAGGACTTCGTCCAGGCTCTCGACCACATTGCCGATCTCGGCGCGAAGAACGTCCTGATCACGCTCACGTCAGGCTGCTACGCCCTCCTCCGCGAGGAGCGGGAGGTGGAGCGCTTCCACGCCGCAGTCCCGCAGGTGGAGGCGCTCTCGCCCGCGGGATCCGGAGACGTTCTGCTCGCTGGCTTCATCGCCGCGCAGCTCGAAGGTCTCCCGCCGGAGGAGGCCCTCGGGCGGGCGGTAGCCGCGGGCGCGGCCGCTGTCCAGGAGGTCGGAGCGGGCCGCTTCGAGCCCCGGGAGCTGACCCGACTCGCCGAGGGCGTGAAGGTCGAGAGACTCGAGCGGGTCGCGTCCGAGCTCTGAGCTAGCATCGCCGCTTCGGGTGGAAGTCGAAATCGGCATGGGAAAGAAGGCGCGTCAGGCCTACGGCTTCGACGACATCGCCATCGTCCCGAGCCGGAGGACGCGCGACCCGCACGACGTGGACATCGGGTGGAAGCTCGGCCCGCACCTCCTCGAGCTTCCGCTCTTCGGGTCGGCGATGGACGGAGTCGTCTCGCCGGAGACCGCGATCAAGCTCGGTCAGCTCGGCGGGGTCGGCGTCCTCAACCTCGAGGGCATCTTCACCCGCTACGAGGACGCCGACATCCAGCTCACGAAGATCGCCAAGCTCCAGAAGGAGAAGGCCACCGGCGCGATGCAGAAGATCTACGCGCAGCCGGTCGAGCCGCGGCTGATCGCCCGCCGGATCGAGGAGATCAAGGCCAAGGGCGTCCTCGCCGCGGGCTCGCTGACGCCGCAGAAGGTCCGCGACCACTACGAGATGGCGCTCGCCGCCGGCCTCGACATCCTCGTCATCCAGGGAACCGTCGTTTCGGCGGAGCACGTCTCGTCGAACGGCTCGGCATTGAACCTGAAGGAGTTCATCTCCGAAATCCCGATCCCGGTGATCGTCGGCGGCTGTGCCTCGTACCAGACGGCGCTCCACCTGATGCGGACGGGTGCCGCCGCGGTTCTGGTCGGAGTCGGGCCCGGTGCGGCGTGCACGACGCGTGGCGTCCTCGGCGTCGGTGTTCCGCAGGCGACGGCGATCTCGGATGCAAGCGCCGCGCGGGTCCAGCACCTGCTCGAGACGGGGAAGTACGTGAACGTCATCGCCGACGGGGGCATGCGGACCGGGGGAGACATCGCGAAGGCGATCGCGTGCGGCGCGGACGCCGTCATGATCGGCTCGCCGCTCGCCCGGGCCAAGGAGGCGCCCGGCCGCGGTTTCCACTGGGGAATGGCAACCTTCCACCCAACTCTCCCGCGGGGAGCCAGGGTGCAGACCGACCAGATCGCCACGCTCGAGGAGATCGTGATCGGCCCGGCGACGGAGAACGACGGGACGCTGAACCTCATGGGCGCCTTGCGAACCGCGATGGCGACCTGCGGCTACGAGTCGATTCACGACTTCCAGAAGGCCGAGATCATGCTGGCCCCGTCGATTAAGACCGAGGGCAAGAGCCTGCAACAGAGCCAGCGCGTGGGCATGGGGTGATGGGAGAGGTCCTCGCCTTCGAGCGCAGCGAGGACGCTCCGGAAGACCGCCCGGTGCTCGTCGTCGACTTCGGCGGGCAGTACTCGCAGTTGATCGCCCGGCGGGTGCGCGAGTGCCGCGTCTACTCGGAACTCGTCTCGCACAAGACGCCGGCGCAGGCGATTCGGGCGAGGAACCCCCGTGCGCTCGTCCTGAGCGGCGGCCCTGCGTCGGTCTACGCCGACGACGCGCCGCAGATGGATCCGGCGATCTGGGAGCTCGGGATCCCGACGCTCGGGATCTGTTACGGCATGCAGCTCATGGCGCTCGATCTCGGCGGGAAGGTGGAGCGCACGGGTGGCTCCGAGTTCGGCCGCGCGGATCTTCGCGCCGCACGCGGGTCGCTCTTCGAGCAGACGCCCGAGGAGCAGGTGGTCTGGATGAGCCATCGCGACTCGGTGACCGCCGCCCCGGAGGGAGCAGAGGTCGTCGCCTCGTCAGCCTCGACGCCGATCGCCGCCTTCGAGGCTCCCGACCGGGGTCTCTACGGCGTCCAGTTTCACCCCGAGGTCGTTCACACGCCCCACGGAAACGCCGTGCTGAAGAACTTCCTGTTCGGCGTCGCCGGCGCCCCTCCGACGTGGACGGCTGCGGCGGTGATCGAGGAGCAGGTCGAGCGAATCCGCGCCCAGGTTGGGTCGCAGCGGGTGCTCTGCGCGCTCTCCGGCGGAGTCGACTCTGCGGTCGCCGCGCTGCTCGTGCACAAGGCGGTCGGCGATCAACTGACGTGCGTCTTCGTCGACCATGGTCTCCTCCGCAAGGACGAGGCGATGCAGGTCGTCAAGACCTTCGACGGCCACTTCCAGGTCCCTCTCGTCCACGTCGATGCCGAGGAGCGGTTCCTTGCGAGGCTCGAGGGCGTCGACGATCCCGAGGAGAAGCGGAAGGCGATCGGGGAAGAGTTTATCCGCGTCTTCGAGGAGGAGTCGCAACGGCTCGGCCGCATCCCGTTCCTCGTTCAGGGCACCCT
>JBKJWJ010000105.1:0-3005 GCA_046716905.1 Gaiellaceae bacterium | reverse complement strand
CGTCCTGCGGGAATCCGAGCCACGACCGGAAGCCGGCCGGGCGTGTCCGCGGATCGCACCGCGAACCCGTCCATCGCAGAGCTGTCGAAGGGGGGCAGGTCGAGTCCCGCAGGTGCAGGCTCGGCAGCCACCCGGCCGGCTGCGTCGCCGAGCTCGACGGCCTCCGTTTCGAGCGGCTGAGCCCGCTCCAGGATGAGAGCTTGCGCTTCTTCGATCGACAGGAGCGCGGCCACCTCACACATAAGCTATCGGCGTGATCTCGGTGGTCGTTCCAGTCCACGACGAGGATCGAAGCGTCGAGCTCCTCTACGACGAGCTCTCGAGCGCCCTCGAGCCGCTCGGGCGTCCGTGGGAGGCCGTGTACGTCGACGACGGCTCGACCGACGGATCCTTCGCGGCGCTCACCCGGCTCCACAGCCGCGCCTCGAACGTCCGGGTCGTGCGGCTCCCGCGCAACTTCGGAAAGGCCGCGGCGCTGGCCGCCGGTTTTCGGCACGCGAACGGCGAGTTCGTCGTGACGATCGACGCCGACCTCCAGGACGACCCGGCCGAGATCCCACGCCTCCTGGCGAAGCTCGACGAGGGCTTCGACCTGGTGTCCGGCTGGAAGACGCAGCGGCGCGATCCCTGGTCTCGGCGCCTGGTCTCCAAGCTCTTCAACGCGGTCGTCGGACGCGCCTCCGGGCTCAGGCTCCACGACATGAACTGTGGGCTCAAGGCCTACCGTGCCCAGGTCGTGCGCTCGCTGCGGATCTACGGCGAGCTCCATCGCTTCCTCCCGGTGCTCGCGCATGACCGCGGCTTTCGCGTTGCAGAGCTCCCGGTCAACCACCGGCCGCGGGAGCACGGCCGCTCTCGATACGGCGTCGAGCGATACGCACGGGGCTTCCTGGACTTCCTCACCGTGTCGTTCATGGGCCGCTACCGACATCGGCCGCTGCATCTGTTCGGCGGGCTCGGGCTCGTCTTCGCCCTCATCGGGAGTGCGGTGCTCGTGTACCTGACGATCGTGAAGATCTCCGGCTCGGCGATCGGGCACAGGCCGCTCTTGACCCTCGGCGTGCTCCTCGTCGTCGTGGGTTTCCAGTTCTTCTCTCTCGGCCTCCTGAGCGAGCTGATCACGAGCCACCACGAGGAGCGAACCGGCGCCGCCGACGAGCTGCACGTCGACGAGATCCTCGAGCCGGGGCGGCGCGAACCGGTCGCGCACTAGCAGCGCGTGCGCGTCCTCTATTTCGGCACCTACGAGCGCCGCTATCCCCGCAACGCCCAGGTGATCTCGGCTCTGCGCCTGGCCGGTGTCGAGGTCGAGGAACGCCATGAGCCGGTCTGGGAGGGGCAGGAGGAGAAGTGGTCGCTGGGCGCCGCGGCCGCCCTGCGCCTCTTACTCGCCGAAGCCCGACTATTCGTCCGGCCGGGACCGAGGGCCGACGTCGTGCTCGTCGGGTATCCGGGACATCTCGATCTCACCGCGGCCCGGCGAGCCGCCCGTGGCCGCCCAATCGTCTTGAACCCGCTCGTCTCGCTCGCGGACACGTTCGTCGGGGATCGGGGCCGCTTCGGCCGGCGCTCGCTGCCTGCGCGGATCCTGCGTGCCATCGACCGCAACGCCTTTCGGAGCGCCGACGTCGTCGTGGCCGACACCGAGGCGCAAGCCGGTTTCTTCGCCGAGCTCTCCAGCCTGCCCCGAGAGCGTTTCAAGGTCTGCTTCGTGGGCGCGGAGGAGCGCGTCTTCTCGCCGGGCTGGTCGCCGGGGGGGCCGTTCACCGCCCTCTTCGTCGGAAAGCTGATCCCGCTGCACGGGCTCGAGACGATCCTCGAGGCGGCTCGGCTCGCATCCGAGCTGCGCTTCCGGATCGTCGGACGCGGCCAGCTCGAGCATCTCCTTGCCGCGCGGCCGGAGAACGTCGAGTGGATTCAGTGGGTCGAGTACGAGCTGCTTGCCCCCGAGCTCCACCGTGCGTCCTGCGCGCTCGGAATCTTCGGCGCCTCGGACAAGGCGAAAAGGGTGATCCCGAACAAGGCGTTCCAGGCGCTCGCCTGCGGCACGCCGCTCGTCACCGCCGACACGCCCGCGGCGCGCGAGCTGCTCACCGACGGAGAAACGGCGCTGCTCGTCCCGCCGGGAGACGCCGAGGCGCTCGCGGCTGCCGTCCGCAGACTTTCAGCCGAGCCGGAGACCGCGATGAAAATCGCCAATGCGGGCCGCGCCGTCTACCAGGAGCGCGCCAGCGAAGGAGTCCTCGGAGAGCAGTGGCGGGCGATCCTGGAGGGGCTCCTTTGAGCGATCGCCACGAGTGGGGGACAGCGCCTGAGTTCGTGGGTCCGCGGCACGAGCTCAGGGAGCGACTCCTCCTCGACCTCTTCGTCTCGGCCTCGCCTGGCCCGCGCATCCTCGATGCGGGTGCCGGCCAGGGAACGATGTCCGGGCGCCTCGAGCGCCTCGGCTTTGAGGTGACGAGCACGGACGTGTCGATTGCGGCGGTCGAGCTGCTCGCCGGGCGCGTCGCCGGCGATGTCCGGCAGGCGAGCGTCACCGCCCTCCCGTTCGAGGACTCGAGCTTCGACGGCGTCGTGTTGGGAGAGGTGCTCGAGCACGTCGAGGAAGACGGCCGGGCACTTCAGGAGGTCGCTCGGGTCCTCAAGCCGCGCGGCGTGCTCGCGGCCTCCGTGCCGGCGAACCCTGCCCTCTACGGCCGAAGCGACGAATGGGCGGGCCACGTTCGCCGCTACACCCGGCCGGCGTTACTCGAGGCCTGCAACGACGCCGGGCTCTCCGTCAAGAGCTGCCTCGGCTGGGGCTTTCCGTTCTCTCGCCTCTACCATCGCCACGTCTATGAGCGGTACCTCGACCGGCACGGGCCGGCCCAGCCCGGCGGCCGCCACCGGCCCCTCGTCGCAGTCGTCGGAGCGCTTCTCCAGGTCGACCGGCTCTTCGTCGGTGTCGAGCGTGGCGCGCTGGGCTACCTACTGCTCGCGAGTCGTCCGTAGCCCGGCCGGAGCCG
>JBKJWJ010000104.1:0-2881 GCA_046716905.1 Gaiellaceae bacterium | reverse complement strand
AAACCGACGACCGCGAGCCCGCCATAGAAGAGAAGTGCCGATCGGAACGGGCGCTGCGTGCCCTTCGGCTGCTCCGGTGGGCCGTTCTGCCCCTCGGTCACCGGAGCTCTCCTGTCTCAGCCTCGACCGCAGCGACGAGCGAGCCGTCGCGAATCGATGACGCAACGGCTTCGATGTCCGCGCTGAGCGATCGGTCCTCGATCACCCTCTGCGAGAGGGAACGGACGAATCGCCGGGCCGCCTCGGAGCCTCGCCCCGGGGCGAGTGGCGCCAGGAACTCGACCGCCTGGGCACCCGCGAGCAGCTCGATCGCAAGGGCGCGCTCGGCGTTCGCCACCACCTGCCACGCCTTCAAGCCGGCGGCATTCCCCATCGATACGTGATCCTCCTGGCCGGCGCTCGTTGGAATCGAGTCCACACTCGCCGGGTGCGCCAGCGACTTGTTCTCGCTCACGAGGGACGCGGCCACGTACTGCGGGATCATGAACCCCGAGTTGAGCCCGCCGTTCGGGGCCAGGAACGCCGGCAGACCGTCGGAAAGGCCGGGGTTGACCATCCGCTCGGTGCGCCGCTCGGAGATGCTCGCCAGTTCCGAGACCGCCATCGTCATCGCGTCGAGCGCAAAGGCGAGCGGCTGGCCGTGGAAGTTTCCCGCGGAGACGATCTCCCCTTCGTCGACCAGGACGAGCGGGTTGTCCGTTGCCGCGTTCAGCTCCACCGCAACCGTGTCTCCGACGTACCTGAGGAGATCCCGGCAGGCCCCGTGGACCTGCGGAGCGCAGCGGAGCGAGTAGGCGTCCTGGACGCGATCGCACCACCGGTGCGAGTCCATGATCGTTGAGCCCTCCAGCAGGCTCAGCAGGTTCCCCGCCGACTCCGCCTGCCCGCGCAGCGGCCGAAGCGCCTGCACCTCCGGCGAGAATGCGATCCGGGAGCCCTGGAGCGCTTCGACGGCGAGCGCGCAGGCAATGTCCGCGGCAGCGGCGAGCCTTCGGGCCCGCACGACGCCGAGGGCGCCGAAGGCGGCCATGAACTGCGTGCCGTTGATGAGCGACAGACCTTCCTTCGCCTGCAGGGCGAGCGGCTCGAGGCCTGCCCGCCGGAGAGCGTCGGCGCCCGCGACGAGCTCCCCGTCGAACCACGCCTCCCCCTCACCGATCAGCGGGAGCGCAAGGTGAGCCAACGGCGCCAGATCGCCGCTCGCCCCGACCGAGCCGCGGCTCGGCACCCTCGGCAGCACTCCGCGTCCAAGGCACTCGAGGAGCAGCTCGGCGACCTCGGCGCGGGTCCCGGAGGCGCCAACCGCCAGCGCGTTCGCGCGGAGGAGCAGGGCGGCCCGCACGATCTCGTCCGGATAGGGCTCTCCGACGCCGCATGCGTGACTGCGGAGCAGCCTGATCTGGAGCTCGTCTGCGAGCTCCGACGGAATCGTCTGGGTGACTAGGAGGCCGAAACCCGTGTTGACGCCGTACGTCCGCTCCGAAGAAGCGGCTGCGCGCTCGACGACCTCCCGGGCCGCTCGCATCCGCTCGCGGGCCGAATCGGACAGCTCCACGGGAGCGCCGTTGACCGCGACCGCCCAGACGTGGTCGATCTCGAGATCGTCGCCGGTCAGGGCCTGGGTCTCGACCACGCCGGGACTCTAGTCCTCCAGTAGCCGCGTCTCGATCAGACGAGACCCGTCAAAGCCGTCGAACCTCAGCATCGCGCCCGCCGCTTCTGCCGCGGCGCCTGCCGGCATCAGGCCGACCAGCTCGGCCCGCTCGACGCTCGCCCCGAGCGCTGTCGCCTCAAACTCGATTCTCTCCACGATCTCGTGAAGCGCCGAAGCCTCCCAGTCCTCGACGTTCATGCTGACCTGGACGCGGCCGGAGCTCGCCAGCTCGAGACCAAGCGCGCGAACACCCGGGAAGCCGCCGTCCCGCTCCCGGATCGCCGACGCGATCGACTTCGCATGCTCGAGGGTTGCCCCGCGCAAATCCACGTTGAAGGCGATCAGCGGGCGCCGCGCTCCCACGATCACGCCTCCGGCGGTCGGGTGCAGCTCGCCCGGGCCGAAATCGGGCTCCACCTCGCCCGACCGAAGGCGCTCCGCGAGACCCTCGGTGCCGCCGTGCCTGAAGAACGCGGGGCCGCGGGCGGGCGCCAGCTCGCCGTAGAGGAACACCGGCAAGCCGAGCTCGCCGATCCGCTCGGCCAGCTGGCGGGCGGCCGCTTTCGCCCGCTCCATGTCGTCCGGCCGAAGCGCCACGACTGGCACCACGTCGGCCGCGCCAATTCGGGGATGGGCGCCCTCGTGGCGACCCAGGTCGATTCGGTCTCGAGCGCGGCCAACGGCGGCGATCAGCCCACCAATCAGCGCCTCGTCCTCACCCACCACAGTGAAAACCGATCGGTTGTGGTCGGGATCCGTGTGCACGTCGAGGAGCCGCACCCCGGAGAACGCGGCACCAATCGCATCAATGACGGCCCGGTCGCGCCCCTCGGAGAAATTGGGCACCGACTCGAGGGGCAGCACGGCCCTACTCTAGGAGCCGTGAAGGCCTACTACGAGGCAAGGGCGATGGAGTACGACGATTGGTGGCTCGGCGGGAACCTCTACTCAGGACGCGTCAGGCCCGGATGGGACGAGGAAGTAGCCGATCTGTGCGGCGCCGTGGCAGCTCTCCGGCCCGCTCGCACGCTCGACGTCGCCTGCGGAACCGGGTTCCTCACCAGGCACCTTCGCGGCGAGGTGGTCGGCCTCGACCAGAGTCCCAGCATGATCGAGGTCGCGCGCGAGCGGGCTCCGGGCGCGGAGCTCGTCGTGGGTGATGCGCTGACGCTGCCGTTCGACGACGCGTCGTTCGCCCGCGTCTTCACCGGGCCCTTCTACGGCCAT
>JBKJWJ010000103.1:0-3654 GCA_046716905.1 Gaiellaceae bacterium | reverse complement strand
GGACGAACACCCTGGATTGCAAGAGCCGGAGCAGACGCCCGGCGCGATCGCGGCCAACCTTGCCTTCGTCGTCGCTCACACGGCGGGGCGGGAAGCAGTGGATGCCGGCGTCGAAGCCGACTACGCTCTCGGCTTCGAGGCTGAGCGCGAATGGCAGCTTGCGTGGCTCACCGAGCGGCTCGGCCTTCGCGCCGGGTCACCAGATTCGCCAGCTACGCCGTAGCCGCGGGCTAGTCGACGAGCTTGCGCGTCATCGCGACGATCGCGATGCGCCACATGACGAACCCGAAAAGGGTGATCGCTCCGAGCCGCGCGACGTCGACCCACCCGTCCCAGCCGTAGATCACCGAGTCGCGGACGAGCTGAACGAGGTGGTGCAGCGGATTGAGCTGCGCGAGAACGCGCGCCCACTGCGGGAATTCGTCCAGCGGGAAGAAGGACCCGGCCAGGAGGAACAGCGGCGTCAACACGGCGCTGACGACATAGTTGAAGTTCTCGAACGACTTGGAGAAGCCGGCGATCGAGATCCCGAAGCAGGCCCAACCGAAGCCGGCGATCCAGGCAATGAAGGGCACGGCGAGCATGCCCCACCCGGGATCCAGCCCGAAGGGGATTGCGACGAGCATGGGAACGCAGCCGTAGACGCCGGCGCGGGTCGCGATCCAGATCGCCTCGGCGCTGACAAGCTCCTCGGTGTCGACGGGTGCAGCGAGGATCGCGTCGTACGTGCGCTGGAACTGGTACTTCACGAACGTCCCGAACATCCCTGGGAAGGCGCTCGAGAAGAGCACGGCGGTCGCGACGGTTCCGGTGCCGACGAAGTCGACGTAGTCGACCCCGCCGATGGTGCTGACGAGCGAGCCGAACCCGAAGCCGAAGGCCAGCAGGTAGATCGTCGGCTCGACCGTCGACGAGAACGTGCTCGACTTCCAGTACGAGGAGTAGTTGACGATCTCGCGGACGAGCACGCCGGTCAGGGCGGTCCGCTCGAGCCGGCCGATTCGAGGAGTCTCGGTCGCGGCCATTTATGCGATCTCCTCGCCGGTGAGGAGGACGAAGACGTCTTCGAGGTTGGCCGGTCGCCGCTCGCCCTGGAAGCCACGGCCGTTCGCTGCGTCGAGGATCGAGACGCTCGTGCCGGTCCGGCGGGTTCGAAGACCGGCAGCGTCTGCCTCCGCCTCGACCTCGCGCAGCCGGGCCGGCGCGCCGTAGACCTCCACGACCTCGTGGCCCGCGTGCTCTCGGACGAGGTCGACCGGCGCGCCCGAGGCGACGGCGCTGCCGTGGGACATGATCATCACGGTGTCCGCGAGGCGCTGAGCCTCCTCGATGTAGTGCGTGGACATGAGGATGGTGGTGCCCTCGGACCGGAGGGCGTCGATCAGCGCCCAGAGCTCCTGGCGCACCTGCGGGTCAAGCCCGACCGTCGGTTCGTCGAGCAGCACGAGGCGAGGACGATGGACGAGCGCGCGCGAGATCAGCAGCCGCCGGCGCATCCCGCCCGAGAGCTTGTCGACCCGGGAATCCCGCCGATCGACGAGCTTCGCCATCTCGAGAGAGCGCTCGATCGCCTCCTTCCGCTCGCTGCGCGGGATCCGGTAGAGATGGGAGAAGACGAGCAGGTTCTGCTCGACGGTGAGCGTCGTGTCGAGGTTGTCCAGCTGCGGGACAACGCCGCATTGCGCACGGGCCATCTTCGATTCACGCGGCAACTTGAAGCCGAGCACCTCGATCTCCCCTTCGTCCGCGATGGATTGCGCGGTGAGGAGGCGCATCGTCGTCGACTTGCCGGCGCCGTTCGGCCCGAGCAGACCCACGCAGGTCCCCATCGGAACGTCGAGGTCTAGGCCGTCGACCGCGGTGATCTCCCCGTAGCGCTTGACGGCGCCACGCAGGCGGATGGCAAGGTCGTGTTCCAACCGGTCAGGATGGTAGTCAGGCGGTCTTGAACCGGGCGGCCTCGTCCGAGCCGCCCGTGGCATCGCCCTCGCTGTAGGCGTGCGCACCGGCACCGGCGAGCTTGCCGCCTTCGACGATCAGGTACTCCTCCCGGATCGGCCGGCCGTCGAACCAGCACTCCAGGATCTCCCGGACGCCCGCCGCGTAGCGTGCCTGGGCCGAAAGGCTCGTTCCCGAGGTGTGCGGCGTCATGCCGTGGTTCGGCATCGTCCGCCAGGGATGGTCCTGCGGCGCGGGCTGCGGGAACCAGACGTCGCCCGCGTAGCCGGCGAGCTGACCCGTTCGGCACGCCTCCGCGACGGCGTCGCGGTCGCAGATCTTTCCCCGAGCCGTGTTCACGAGGTACGCGCCACGCTTCATCTTCGAGATCAGATCGGCGTCGAACATGTGCTCCGTCTCCGGATGGAGCGGCGCGTTGATGGTGACGACGTCGCAGACCGAGACGAGCGACTCGACGTCCTCGTGGAAGGTCACGCCCAGTTCCTCCTCCACCTCGCTCGGCAGCCGGTGCCGGTCCGTGTAGTGGAGCCCGACGTCGAAGGGCTTGAGCCGGCGGAGCACCGCCGAGCCGATCCGGCCCGCGGCCACCGTCCCGACCTGCATCCCCTCGAGGTCGTAGGAGCGCGAGACGCAGTCGGCGATGTTCCAGCCGCCGTCGTTCACGACCTGGTGCGACGGGAGGTAGTTGCGGACGAGGCCCAGGATCACCATGACGACGTGCTCGGCGACGCTGATCGAGTTGCAGTAGGTCACCTCGGTGACCGTGATTCCCCGGTCGATAGCCGCCCGGAGATCGACGTGATCCGAGCCGATCCCCGCCGTCAGCGCCAGCTTGAGGTTCGGCGCCTTCGCGATCCGCTCCGCGGTGAGGTACGCGGGCCAGAACGGCTGCGAGATCACGATCTCGGCGTCGCCGAGCTCCCGCTCGAACTCGGAGTCCGGCCCGTCCTTGTCAGACGTGACCACCAGTCGATGACCCCGTTCCTCGAGAAATCGCCGCAGCCCGAGTTCCCCCGAGACGCTGCCGAGAAGCTCGCCGGGGGTGAAGTCCGTCGCCTCGGGACTCGGCGCGCTCTGCCCGTCGGGGTAGTGTTCGATCGTCGGTATATCGTCTCGTGCATATGAACTCGGATACCCGTCGGCCGGATCGTCGTAGAGCACGCAGAGGACCTTCACGCGTCCACCCTAAACCGTTGGTCGTTCTCGCCCTCGCGGCTCTGACCCTGGGCGGCGCGGCATCTGGCTCCTCAGGCGCCGGTCCCTCCTCGCTCCGCGTGCTCTTCGTCGGGAACAGCTTGACCGCGTCGAACGATCTACCCGCCGTCGTCGCCGCCTTGGCCCGCAGCGACGGGCGGCGGCTCGAGTACCGGACGATCGCTCCCGGCGGCTACGCGATCGAGGATCACTGGAACCAGGGCGACGCCCGGGCCGCCGTCAAGACCGGTGGATGGGACGTCGTCGTCCTGCAGCAGGGACCGTCGGCGCTGCCCGAGAGCCAGGCCAACCTGCGGGAGTGGGCGGCGAGATTCGCCGCCGAGGCCAGAGCGCACGGCGTTCGCCCCGCGCTCCTAACGGTGTGGCCCGAGTCGTACCGCCGAAGCGCGCTCGTGGACGTGATCGGCGCGTACCGGCGAGCCGCGGCGGCCGCGGGCCGAGCTTCTCCCGGGCGGCAGTGCCTGGCGCCTCGCCTGGCAC
>JBKJWJ010000102.1:0-3182 GCA_046716905.1 Gaiellaceae bacterium | reverse complement strand
GATGCTTGCCGCGCCGAGCGGGCCTTCCGTCGTCGCCCGGCTGGGACAGGCGCGGCAGCCGGTAACCGTCCGCAGAGCGCGCCCCGGCCGCTACCGGCTCCAGGCCGTGTTTCGCACCGCTGGACGTTGGAGCCTGGTTGCCGGGAGCCACAGGCTCGGCTCGGTGCTCGTCCGCCCTGCTCCTCTTCGGCTGACGAATGCGCTGGACGTCGTCGTGGAGTCGAGCGGATCGCTGCTCGTCGCCGACTTCTCCAACCGTGTCTTCCGGCTGTCGGGAGATCGCCTCACGCTGGTCGCCGGCAACGGCCGCCCCGGTCGGTCGGGCGATGGCGGGCGGGCAGTCGCAGCCTCCCTCGGTTTTCCGGTGGAGGTCGCCGTCAATCCACGGGGAGGCTTCGGGATCGTCCACGACGAGCGGTGGATCAGGCATGTCGACCCGGCCGGGACGATCCGGACCGTCTCCGAGTTCCAGCAGCCGACTGCCCTCGCGTACGACTCGGCCGGGAACCTCTTCGTCTCCGAGCTCCTGGGTGGCGTGAAGCGCGTCGACGCGACGAGCGGCGCAGTGACGAGTTACACGGGCTTCAGTCAGCCGCACGGTCTCGCAGTGACGCCCGACGGGACGGTGTACGTCGCCGACACGTTCAACAACCGCGTGCAGCGGATCTCCCCGACCGGTGCGGTCACGACGCTCGCCGCAGGGCTCGACCAACCGAACGACGTCGCACTGGGCCCCGACAGGAACATCTACGCAACGAACTACGGAGGCAACGGCATCCTGAGGATCACGCCCCTTGGGGCGGTAGCGAGGATCGCTGACGCGAGCGGGCCGAGCTCGGTCGCGGTCGGCGCCGACGGCACGGTGTACTTCACTGAACAGCGCCGTGCCACCGTCCGGCAGATCCGAGTCGCGGGCCTCGCTGCGTTTAAGCCCACGCCTCGCTTCAGCCGCTGAACCCCCGCGCCTGAACGCGTTACGTCGTGGAGCTGGCCGTGTCCTGGTTCGAGGCCTGCGTGCTCTGACTGCCCGAGCTCGAGCTCTCCTCGCCGGACTCGGAGCCCTGCGCATCGCTCGCGGCACCCTCGGCCGTCCCCGCGCCGTCGGGCGCGGCCTCCGCGACCGGCTCGAGGTCTGGCACGTACGGCGTGGTGGTGTCCGGCGTGATGATCGACATCGCCTCGCGCGCGGGCAGCACCGTCGCCTGAATCTCTTCCAGCTCGTCCCGCTTCTCTTCGTCCATGTTCTGGTCGTTCCCGTTCCGGCCGCGAATCACACCCGCCGTCCGTACGATCGCCGTCAATGGCGAACGCGGTCGAGGTACGCGAGCTCTACAAGGCCTACGACCGCGTCGAGGCGGTCCGCGGGATCAGCTTCGAGATCGGCTCCGGCGAAGTCTTCGGGCTGCTGGGGCCAAACGGCGCCGGGAAGACGACGACGATCGAGATCCTCGAGGGCTTTCGCAGCCCCGACTCGGGCGAGGTCAGCGTCCTGGGCGTCGATCCTCGAGGTGCGGGAGCCGCGTGGCGCGAGCGGGTCGGCGTCGTCCCGCAGTCTGGCGAGCTCTACCCCAACCTGACCGTGCTCGAGCACCTGAGGCTCTTCGCCGGCTACTACGCCGAGCCACGGCCGGCCGACGACGTCATCGCGCTCGTCGGGCTCCAGGAGAAGGCCGGTTCGAAGACCCGGACGCTCTCCGGCGGGCAGAAGCGGCGCCTCGACCTCGGCATCGCCCTCGTCGGGGATCCGGAGCTCATCTTCCTCGACGAGCCGACGACAGGCTTCGATCCCGGTGCCAGGCGCGCGGCGTGGGAGACGATCAGGGCGCTCAGGTCGCTCGGCAAGACCATCCTCTTGACGACGCACTACATCGAGGAGGCGCAGCAGCTCGCCGACCGGGTGGCAGTGCTGCGTCGCGGCGAGATCGTCGCCGCCGGGACGCCGGCCGAGCTGACCGCGGCCGCACCGGCGAGCCGAATCACGTTCCGCCGGAACGGGGAAGAGGTCGTGATCCAGACGGAGGAGCCGACCCGCGCCCTCCACGACCTCACCGCCGAGGCGCTCGACGCCGGGGTCGCGCTCGAGGCGCTCGAGGTGCACCGTCCGACGCTCGAAGATGTCTACCTGACGCTCACCGAAGAACCGCCGGAGTGAGCCTCCTCCTCCATCAGTTTCGCGGCGAGCAGAAGCTGTTCTGGCGGAGCAGGGAGCTCGCGTTCTTCACATTCCTGCTCCCGATCGTGTTCTTCCTGATTCTCGCGTCCGCGTACGGAGACGAGGAGATCGAGGGAGCCGATGGCTACCTGTACCTGCTCTCGGGGATGATCGGCTACGGCGCGATCGCGACGACCTTCGCGGGGCTCGCGCTGCTCCTCGTCATCCGCCGCGAGTCCGGCGTGTTGAAGCGGCTGCGGGCGACACCGCTTCCCGGCCGCACGTACATCGCGGCCGTGCTCGGCTCAATCGTGTTCGTGTTCTTCCTCGAGGCCGTCGCGCTCGTGATCCTCGCCCGCCTCGCCTTCGACGTGGAGATCCCGGGCAACCTACTCTCGCTCGTGCTCGTGCTCGCACTCGGCGCAGCGGCCTTCGCGGCGCTCGGGGTCGGCCTCACGGCGGTGATCCGCAGCGCCGAGGGCTCGTCGGCAGTCGTCAACGCCGTCTACCTCCCGCTGACCTTCATCTCGGGCTCGTTCTTCTCGGCGGACGCCTTCCCGAGAGTGCTCCGCGGTGTCGCGGAGGCGCTGCCGCTCGTCCACTTCATCCGTCTCGTCCGGGACGTCATGTTGTTCGACGACCAGATCTGGGATCACCCGGCCGCGGTCGGCGTCGTGGCCGCCTGGGGACTCGTAGGCGCGGTTGTCGCCCTCCGCGGGTTTCGCTGGGAACCGCGCGAGCGTTAAGACCGGAGCGGTTTCGGGTACCAGAGGCACCTGATGGCTGATTCAGTCCTCGCTTTCGCGGTTCCAACGCATGAATCTCCCGGTCTCGAGGTGCGGGTCAACTTCGGCATGTTTGCCGGTCGCGAAGCGACCCCCGCAGAGATCGACGACCTCGCCGCAACGCTGCTCGAGGATGTCGGAGCCGTGTCGATCGTGGCGGAGGACCGGCACGAGATCGACAGTCACTCGGAGGCGTCGATCCATCAAGTGCGGATCGAGATCGCGAATGAAAACCTTCCGTCCGA
>JBKJWJ010000101.1:0-8267 GCA_046716905.1 Gaiellaceae bacterium | reverse complement strand
ACGTCGGCGAGCCTCCCGATCACTCGGACGATGTTGTCGTCGACGAGGAAGTGCTGCCCGAGGTCCTTGCTCGGGGTGGGAAGCGTCACGAAAGGCCGAAGGCCGCGGTTGCATTTCGATCGATCTGCGCCACGAGGGCGTCAACGGCCGCTTCCCTGAGCTCCGCGAGCACCTCGACCGTGTGGACGACGTTCGCGGGCTCGTTCGGGCGTCCACGTGTCGGCTGTGGAGAGAGATAAGGCGCGTCGGTCTCGACCAGCAGACGGTCGGCCGGGATCGCTCGCGCTGCGGCACGGAGATCGTCTGCCTTCGGATAGGTCACGTTTCCGGCGAACGAGACGTAGTAGTCGCGCTCGAGGGCGACTTCGAGCAACGGAAGCGAGGAGAAGCAGTGGAGGATGACGGTCCCGTCGAAGCCGATTAGGGCTCTTGCGACGTCGTCGTCTGCTGCCCGGCAATGAATGACCACGGGCTTCTGGAGCTCGTCCGCGAGCGCGAGATGAGCCTGGAAGAGCTGGCGCTGGGCCTCGTGGGGCGCGTAGTCCCGAAAGTAGTCGAGGCCCGTCTCGCCGATCGCGACCGGATCGAGCTCACGCAAGGACTCCAGCCCGGAGACGGCGGCGGTGCCCGCCTCGTGAGGATGGATGCCGAGGATCGGAAAGACGCCCTCGGTCGACGCGCAGAAAGCAGCGACGTCCCGCCAACCTGCGGGCCAGGCGCCGACCTCGAGGATCCGGTCGACTCCGGCATCCCTGGCGCGGGCGACGAGATCTTCTGGTGGGTCCGCGCACGCGTGCATGTGCGCGTGGGTGTCGATCACGCAGCGGCTGCAGGCGCCTCGACGCGCGGGAAGATCGGCGCGGCAGGCTCGACCTTTCCCGCGTCCTCGGTCTGGCCGAGGGCGACTCTGGACCAGGCGAAGTCCTCGGGCTGGCCGAGCGCGTGGAGGATCTGCGGCGCCGTTTCGGGCAGGTACGCATAGAGCGCGATCGCGACGACCCGCAGCCCGTCGGCGAGGGCGTAGAGAACGCGGTCGAGCTCGTCCGCGTTCGCCTCGTCCTTCGCGAGCTCCCACGGCTTCGTGTCTGTCACGAGCTTGTTCAGCGCGCGTACGGATTCCCAGATCAGGTCGATCGCTCCGGTGAGGTCGAAGGCGTCGAGCCGCTCCGGTACCTCGGTCGCGATGCGCTCGAACGGCGCCGCGTCGCCGAGGCCCGGCGCGATCGGGATTCGCCCGTCGCGGTACTTGGCGATCATCGCGGTCACCCTCGACACAAGGTTTCCGAGATCGTTTCCGAGCTCCCGCTCGTAGCGCTCGTGGAGGCTCTCGATGGCGACGGATCCATCCTGGCCGAACTGGACCGACCTCGTGGCCCAGTACCGGACGGCGTCGGAGCCGTACACGGAGACGAGGTCGAGCGGATCGATCGCATTTCCGAGCGACTTGGAGATCTTCCGTTGATCGAGCGTCAGATAGCCGTGCACGAAGATGCGGCGCGGCACTTCGAATCCTGCCGAGAGGAGCAGGGCCGGCCAGAAGACGCAGTGGAAGCGGAGGATGTCCTTCGCGATCAGGTGCCGGGCGTGCGGCCAGTACCGATCTCGGAGGTCTTCACCCGGCTTCGCGTAGGTCAGAGCGCTGAGGTAGTTGATGAGGGCGTCGACCCAGACGTAGACGACCTGGTCGGGATCCCACGGGATCGGCACGCCCCAGGGCTGCCCGGCACGGCTGAGGCTGAAGTCCTGAAGTCCGCCCTCGATGAAGCTCCGCGCCTCGTTGCGCTTGAAGTCCGGCAGGACGAAGTCGGGCCGCTCGTCGTAGAGGGCAAGGAGGCGATCCTGGTAGGCGGACAGGCGGAAGAAGTAGTTCTTCTCCTCGATCCACTCCGGGACGACCTCGTGATCCGGGCACTTGCCGTCGACGAGCTCGTCCTCCGTCTTGAAGGCTTCGCACCGGACGCAGTAGAGCCCCGCGTAGGTGTCCTCGTAGATGTCGCCGTTGTCGTAGATCCGCTGGACGAACTCCTGGACGAACCGCTTGTGCCCCTCGTCCGTCGTCCGGATGAAGAAGTCGATGTCCGCGTCGACGAGCTCAGGAACCTCGCGCCACTTCTCGTTGATCCCGTCGACGTACGCCTTGGCGTCGAGCCCCTGTTCCTCCGCGACCCGATAGACGTTCGACCCGTGCTCGTCCGTCCCCGTGAGGAAGAACGTGTCCTCGCCTCGCTGCTCGTGATGGCGCACGAGGATGTCCGCGGCGAGCGTCGTGTACGCATGCCCGATGTGCGGAGTCGAGTTCACGTAGTAGATCGGTGTGGTCAGGTAGAAGCTCATCGCGGTCAATTGTAGGGGCCGCCTGTTCCTCCACCTGAGCCCCGGCACGGGTTCTTCGGGCGCCTCGCCGAAGGGCAAGGAGACCGCCGAGGGCGAGCAGCGCGGCCAGACCGAGCTCCCAGGGAGGACGCGAATCGGGCGCGCTCGGCGCAGAGATCTCGGCGACAGGCGCGGACGCCACGGGCGTGGCCTCGGCAGCCATCGCGGCAGCGGGCACCGAAGCTCGAACGCGGGAAGCACCGCCGGACTGGGGCTGCCGAAGCCGCCGGGCCGGGACCGGTCTCGTCGTCATCTGCCGGCCCCGGCGCTGCCGTGGCGTGAGGTTCTCGCCCCGGCTGGTGGCTGCCGGAACCTTTACCTCGCTCTCCACGGCGGCCGTGCGGCGGGCAGTGGCCGGTCGCGTGCTCCGAACCCTCGAAGGAGGTCGCGTAGCGGGAGACCCGGCGGGCGCAGTCCCCCGGGGGTACTCGACCGACGCTCGCTCCGACTTCGCGACGCCCTCGACCGGTGTCGCCGTCGAGACCGGCGCGACCGGCTCGGCCGCAGGCGGGACCGGAGCAGCAGGAGCGGCCTCGCGCAAAGGCAGGAGCGTCAGCGGGTCGACGTAGCCGCGAGGATCGTCGGCGCGCCGGATTCCTAGCTGGACATGAGCAGTGTCGCCGTCGGCCGCGGCAGCGATCGTGCCCACCGTCTCGCCCTCGGCGACGCCGTCGCCGACCGAGACGGAGATCGAGCCCAATCGCGTCAGCGTGACCGCCCAGCCATCCGGCGTCCGCAGCGAGACCGTCTTCCCGTTGAACGGGAGCGACCCGGCAAAGGTCACGATGCCGTCCTCGACCGAGCGGACATCCGAGCCCTCGACGCCGGCGATGTCGATTCCGCGATGGCCTGAGGCGGTATAGGCGCCGCCTCCGTAGCTGAAGGGACGAAGTACCCGGCCGTCGGCCGGCCAGCTCCAGGCACTCGCGGCTCCCGGCAGCGCCAAGAAGAGGGCGAGAGTCGTTGTCAGACGAGATAACACAGCCCGGCGAAGGTAGCAGGGCGTGCGGATGTTGTCAATTCCGGCTACAAGGAAGCGTCGTACAGCTGGTTCTTCGGGACACCAGTGAGCCGGGAGACGACCTCGGCCGCGGCACGCCTGGGAGTTCCAGCGGCGAGAAGCTCCGCGACCGCCTCGAGCGCGCCTTCGTTTTCTGACTCGACTTCCGTTCCAGGCCCGAGAATCAGAGTGATCTCCCCCTTGGTTCCGCCTGCAAAGCGCTCTGCGACCTCGGCCGCGGTGCCTCGAGCGACCTCCTCGAACCGCTTGGTCAACTCGCGGCAGACCGCAACCGGCCGGTCGGGAAGGGCCTCGGCGAGGCTCGCCAGAGACCTGGCAAGGCGCTGTGGCGACTCAAAGGCGACGAAGGTGTGTCGCAGGTGCGCCAACTCTCCCCAGAGGGTCCCGAGCTGTGCCTGCGATCGCGGGAGAAATCCGATGAACTGGTATTGCGCGGCGTCGAAGCCGCTCGCAACGAGCGCGGTCTCTACCGCCGAGGGCCCGGGAAGAACCGACACGGAAACCCCGTTTTCCAGCGCAGCCACGACGAGCCGGGCGCCGGGATCGCTGATTCCGGGCAGGCCCGCATCGGACACCAGGGCCAGCCGCTCGCCTGCCTGAAGCCGCGGCAGGAGCTCAGCCGCTCGCTTCGCCTCGTTGTGCTCGTGGTAGCTGAGGAGGCGCGCCTGGATCCCGTGGCGCTCGAGGAGGACGCGCGTATGGCGTGTGTCCTCGCAGAGGACGACCTCGGCCTCGCGCAGCTCCCGGAGTACGCGGAGGGTGATGTCTTCGAGATTCCCGATCGGCGTCGCGCAAACGGCGAGCGGCACTACGAGCTGCCCTGCGCGTCGAGCGCCTCGAACCCGACGAGTGCGGCGCCGACCATCCCCGCCTCAGGCCCGAGCTCGGCCGGAACGATCCGAACGAGATCACGGGCAGGCCGAAGGCCTTCGACAGCGAGCGTCTCCTTGGCAGGCGCGAAGATCAGATCTCCCGCCTCCGCGAAGCCGCCTCCGACGATCACGAGCTCCGGATTGAAGATGTTGACCAGCGAGGCGATGCCGGCTCCGAGCCGGTGGCCGAGCTCAGCGAGGTCGTCGATCGCCCCCTGATCGCCGCCCTCGGCGGCCGAGACGAGCTTGCGCGCGTCCGCTCCCGTCCCGAATCGCTCGACAGCCGCCTGGTCCGCCGACGATCCGGCCGCGAACGCCTCGAAGTGACCGTGGCCCGTGCAGGAGCCTCCACAGGCATCGCCTCCGTAGTCGAGAACCATGTGGCCGAGCTCGGCGCCTGCGCCGATCGACCCCCGAAACGGCCGACCGTCCAGGATCAGACCTCCGCCGACGCCGGTTCCGAGCGTCAGCAGCACGATGTTCGAGGCGCCCCTCCCCGCGCCCAGCCGCCACTCCCCGATCGCAGCCGCATTCGCGTCGTTGTCGATCCCGACCGGGAGCCCGAAGCGGTCGGCCATGCGGTCGCGGAAGTCCAGGTCGGCGAGGGGAATGTGAACCGAGGCAACCGCGCGGCCCGATCGCTGGTCGATCGTCGACGGAATCCCGAACCCGAGGGCGGCGACATCGTCGTCCAGCAGCTCCTCCACGACCTCGTCCAGCGCGGCGAGCAGCTCGGCCTGGGACGAGACGGGCGTCGGCCTCGACTCGCGTCGCTGGACGACTCCGTCCCGCTCGACGACACCGGCGAGGATCTTCGTCCCGCCGAGGTCGACGCCGATGGCGGAGGAGGCGGTCACGAGCGGCGGCTACGATACCCCGCCGGATGCCCCGTGACGACAAGCCGTATCGCGTGTACCGCGGCGGCCGGGCCAGGGGCGGCGTGCCAAACCTCCCGAGGCTCCACAAGCCGGAACGGCGTACGAAGCCGACCCGTGAGCCGTCGATTCCCCGGCGCTACGCAGGCCCGGGACCGACGAAGCGACGACGCCGCTTCGGCCCGGGCCGCATCGTCTTCCTGCTGGTCGTCGCGCTGATCCTGCTCACCGTCGGGTGGACGGTGGCCGGGTATCTCGCGGTCAACCGCGGGATGGAGAAGGCGAACGAGCGGCTTGGCGACCGCGCGAAGGCGCAGCTCGTGCCCCAGGACGGCTGGATGCTCTCCTCCATCGGAACGACGCTCATCATCGGCAGCGATCACTCGCGCCACCCCACGCGCCGGGGAAACCGCCTCGCCGACTCGATCATGCTGCTCCGGACCGACCCGGAGCATCACCGGATCACGTACCTCTCGATCCCCCGCGACCTCGAAGTCGAGGTGCCCGGATACGGCCATGAGAAGATCAACTCGACGCTTCCGAACGGCGGGCCCCAACTCACGATCCGGACGGTCCGCGAAGTCTTCGGCATCGAGGTGAACCACGCGATCCTCATGGACTTTCCGGCCTTCCGCGAGGTGATCGACGCGCTCGACGGCATCGAGGTCGACGTCCGAAAACCCGCCGTCTCGAAGGTCGAATGCCCCTATCCGAGCGCCGCCCGCTGCGCCCGCTGGGGCGGCTGGCGCTTCGGACGCGGGCGCCAGAAGATGGACGGCCGCCGGGCGCTCCACTACTCGCGGGTCCGGAAGAATGAGCTCGATCTCGGCGAGAGCGACCTCAACAGGGTCGGGCGGCAGCAACAGGTGCTCCAGGCGACGCTCGAGAAGATGGTGAGCGTGGGGACATATGTCCGGCTCCCCTTCATCGGCGAGGACCTCGCCAGTCCACTGACGACCGACCTGTCCACGAACGAGCTCTTCCAGATCGCGTGGCTTCGCTTCCGGGCCAGCGACGCGAGCACGATCTTCTGCCGGCTCGGCGCGACCGGCGACGGTGACGACAACGCAGCGGTCCTCCTGATGTTCAGCGGCCGCTCCGCGATCCAACCGCCGAGCCCGATCTCCGGCGCCGGCTGCATCCGCGGCACCCCCCTCGCGTAGGCACAGGGTTCAAATCCTCTGTCGCGCCTCTTAGGGTCAAGCCCGCATGCCGGACCCTGGATCCCGCCGCCGCCCGGACTGGCTCGACCTGCTCGCCGGTGTCGCGGCGGTGGTCGTGATCCTTCTCTTCGTCATCTCGTTCCTCCACGAGTGGGTCGTCTCGGCGCCCGGTAGCCCGATCGCGACGCCGATCTAGCTCGGCCGGCCGTAGGCATCTTTTGCTGGATTCTCTTCGGCCTGCTCGCGGGCTTCGTGGCGCGCGCGATCACGCGCACCAGGTCCTAGGTCGTCTCGGCAGCCGGAGCCTTCTTCTCGGGCTCCTTCTTGCTCTCACCCGAATCGGACTTGTCGCTCTTCTCCCCGTCGCGGGACTGCTTACGGTTCCCACGCCCGTAGTCCGTCGAGTAGAAGCCCGAGCCCTTGAAATGCACGGCGACCGGGTGCAGTACCCGCACCACCGGCCCCTTGCCACAGGTCACGCACTTGTCGGGGCCCTCGTCGTGGAACCCGTGGAAAAGGTCGAAAACGTGCCCCTTTGGGCACTTGTACTCGTACATCGGCACCCTGTCAGAGGATAGCTGCGCCCCAGGAGGCCGCTATTTGCCTTGCTCCTCGAGCGTCTCCTGGTAGCAGGGGGCTCCCTCGAACGCCGCAAGCCCGACCGGGCCGCGGTTCCGCCGTTTGCGGCGCCGGCGAGCCGCCGCGATCGCCGCGGAGGCTCCCACCACCCCGCCGAGGAGGAACGAGCGCAGACGCCGCACCTGAGCTTCGCCGTCCATGCGAGCATCTTAGGCGTGCCCACCATCTGCGCCCTCGGAGACCTCCTGCTCGACGTCGTCGTCAAGCTGCACCGGCCCCTGGCCGAGGGCGACGACACGAACGGCGAGACACGCGCGGGCTGCGGCGGGCAAGCGGCGAACGTCGCAGCCTGGGCGGCCGCGCTCGGCGCGGAAGCCCGGTTCGTCGGGAAGCGTGGAGGTGACGCGGCGGGCGAGCTCGTCGAAGCCGACCTAAGGCGTCGAGGCGTGGACGTTCTCGGCCCCGCACCGGACGGGCGAAACGGCGTCGTCGTCTCGCTCGTCGACCTGGACGGAAGCCGGACGATGGTCTCGGACCGCGGCGTCGCCCCAGAGCTTGCGCCCGAGGACCTGGACTCGACGTGGTTCGAGGGCGTGGACTGGCTCCACCTCTCCGGCTACTCGCTGATGGACGAGCCGATCGGATCTGCCGCCGAGCGGGCGGTCGCCCTCGCACGATCGGCGGGTGCGCGCGTGAGCGTCGATCTCTCGTCGGTCAACCTGATTCGGGAGTTCGGCCGTGACCGCCTCGCCGAGCGCATCGAGCAGCTCGATCCGGACGTCGTCTTCGGAAACGAGCCCGAGCACGAGGAGCTCCCGGTCGCGGGCGACAAACGGATCGTCAAGCGCGGCCCGAGGGGCGCGACGATCGACGGTCGTGACCTCCCACCTGTCTCGGGAGAGGTGATCGACACGACGGGCGCAGGGGACGCCCTCGCCGCCGGGTATCTCGTCGGCGGCCCCGAGCTCGCGATGGAAGCGGCAGCCCGCTGCGTCGCCCGGCTCGGAACCATGCCGTGATCCGCGTCTCGGACGAGGTTCGCGAAGCGGACGCCGTCGTCGCGCTCGAGACGACGATCGTCGCGCACGGCTTCCCGCCCGGCGAGGGCGTCGCGGTCGGAGTCGAATGCGAGCGGCGGGTCCGCGAGGCGGGCGCAGTGCCGGCGACGATCGGAGTGTTGGACGGCGAGATCGTGGTCGGCCTCTCCGACGCGGAGCTCGAGCGCTTCGATTCCTCGGCCCGAAAGGCCGGCCCGCGGGAACTCGCAGCATGTGTCGCCGGCAGGGAGGTAGGGGCGACGACCGTTGGCGGAACACTTGCCGTCTGCCGACTGGCCAGCCTCCGCTTCATGGGCACCGGAGGGATCGGCGGCGTGCACCGGGGC
>JBKJWJ010000100.1:0-3315 GCA_046716905.1 Gaiellaceae bacterium | reverse complement strand
CGGCCTCGTCATCCACCTCGAAGGTGATGACGCGCTCCTCGATCGTCATGCGGTTCAGGCGCCGGCCGAAGAGCTCGCGGCCGTGCAGGCGCCGGCGCAGCCACTCGGTTACCTCGCGGCCGGGCACACGGTCGGTGAGCAGGAGGGGCTCGTTGCGGCTCACCCTCTGCGCCGCCAGTCGGGCCCCGTCGGGAAGCTCGAGGGCGATGTCCTTCCAGCGCGCCGGCACTCCGAGGCTGAGCTCGACGACGTCCCACCGCGCCGTGGGCGACGGGTTGAAGGCGACGACCGAACCCATCGGCGCCTCGGCTGCCGCCTCGCACACGGCCTCGTCGGCCAGTCCCATCCCGATCTGTTCCGCCTCGTGGCACCTGACGAGTACCTGTGTCGAGACCTCGTCGATCGAACAGCCGCAGATCGAGTCATGGGCCGAGTTCTCGATCACGCGCCGCCAGGCGAGGTCCAGCAGACGCTCCGGCCAGGCGCTTCCGTACAGTGCCTGGAACGGCTCGGCATAGCGGGTGAGCGCCCGCTCCGCCCGTGCCATGGCCGCTTTCAGGTCGAGCCGGGCCGAGAGCGTCCCCATCAGCATGTTCGCGCGGGCACTCGAGCGCAGCTCGCCGTGCCAGCGCTGAACCCCGGGCCGTCCGTCGAGGCGGGCCAGGTAGTCCGGGAGCGTCGAGACCTGAACCTCTGCGCCGCTCTCCTCGAGCAGGTCGGTGAGCCGTGGCAGCGGCTCCATGTGGTCGGTGCCGAACATGGCGAGGATCGGATCGTCGCCGAAGAAGGCGCGATGGGACTCCCGCATGGCCTCCAGCCCTCGATGGAGCTGCCCCGGAACCTCGAGCAGGTACGCGGCGTTCCCGTACCCGTACGGGAGGTACTCGGCCCGGACCGAGGAGCCGTCGGGCGCCTCCCAGTCGAAGACGTGCGATTCGATCGCAGCAGGCACGCCTCGCCAGACGACCGCCTGATCGATGCCCGCACGCTTGAGGATCTGCGGCATCTGGGCGACGTGGCCGAACATGTCCGGCAGGTAGCCGATCGTCATCGCGCCGCCGAACTCCGCCCCTCGTCGCTGCCCGTACTCGAGGTTGCGGACGATCGTCTCGCCGGAGACGAGGAACTCGTCCATGAGCACCTGCCACGGCCCGATCGCAAGCCTCCCTTCCTCGACGAGACGGCGAACCCGCGGTTCCGCTTCCGGGCGCACTTCCAGGTAGTCGTCGAGCGTCACCAGCTGGCCGTCGAGCGTGAAGCGGTAGCGCTCGTCGGCCTCCATCAGGTCGAGCAGCCGGTCGACGAGCCCGACCAGCTTCAGCCGGAACCGCTGGAACGGGAGGTACCACTCCCGGTCCCAGTGGGTGTGCGGAACGAGGAAGACAGTCGCTATTTGACGGAGCCGGCTAGGAGGCCCTGCACGAAGTAGCGCTGCAGCGCGAAGAAAACCGCGAGCGGCACGATCATGAGCAGGAAGGCTCCGGCGCTCAGCAGGTGCCACTCGCCGCCGTACGTGGTCTGCATCTGGTTGATCCGCACCGTCATCGGGAGCAGGTCGCCGTTCTGGATGAAGATGATCGACATCAGCAGGTCGTTCCAGACCCAGAGGAACTGGAAGATCCCGAACGACGCCAGAGCCGGCACGGAGAGCGGGAGGACGACCTTGAGGAAGATGCGCAGGTTGGATGCGCCGTCGACCCTTGCCGCCTCGATCAGGTCACGGGGCAGCGTGATGAAGAAGTTCCTGAGCAGGAAGATCCCGAGCGGGAGCCCGAAAGCGGTGTGCGCGAGCCAGATCCCGCCGAAGCCGTTGGCGATGCCGAGGTCCCTGAAGAGGGTCAGCAGCGGCACGAGCGCCATCTGCACCGGGACGACCATCAACGCGACGATCAGCAGAAAGATCGTGTCGCGGAACGGGAACGAGATCCACGAGAACGCGTAGGCGGCCCCGGCCGCGAGCGCGAGGGGAAGAAGCGTCGCGGGGACGGTGATGATGATGCTGTTGACGAAGGCGGTGTCCATGTTCGCCCTGCTCAGGACGTCGCTGTAGTTGTGAAGCGTGAAGCTCCAGTCCGTGATGGAGCTCCACCAGCTGGAGGCCTGGATCTCGTCACGTGGGCGGAACGACGTCACGGCCAGGCCGACGGTCGGCACGAGCCAGATGAACGCGACGACGAGGAGCCCGAGATGCACGGGCGCCCGAGAGATGAACTTGACCAGGCGCGCGCTCGGAGTTGCCGCTGCGGGCCGCACCGCCGCTTCTGCAGTGGCCACTACCCGGTCACCCGTTCGCTTCGGAACCGCCGGATGTTGAAGGCCATGATCGGGATGATCAGCAGCATCATCACGACGGCGATCGCCGCTGCGTAGCCGCCTTCGCCGTTACCGAACTCGTCGACCATCGTGACGGCGATCACCTCGCTCGCCCCGCCGGGCCCACCTCCGCTCATGACGTAGATGAGGTCGAAGAGCTTGATCACGTTGATGAGGAGCCAAACTGCGACGACGGCGAGGGGGAGGGAGAGCAGCGGCAGTTGTATACGCCGGAAGATGTCCCACTCACCTGCGCCGTCGGTCCGTGCAGCCTCGATGACCTCCTCAGAGATGCCCTTGAGAGCGGCCGACAACACGACCATTGCGAACCCGGTCGACGCCCACACGTAGGCGAAGATCAGCGCGTAGTTGACGGTGTCGGCTCGCCCGACCCAGGCGATCGGATCGGCGCCGAAGGTCTTGAGGGCCGCATTCAGCGAGCCGAGACTCGGATCCGGCTCATAGACGAATTTCCAGATGATCGCGACGGCGGTGGCGGCGATCGCCATCGGAACGAAGACGATCGACTTCATCAGCGCCTCGTACCGAACTCGAGCCGCGAGCACTGCGATCAGCAAGCCGAGCAGCAGCGAGATCGACGTGTAGAGGATCAGCCACTTGACGTTGTTGACGAGGGCGCCGCTCGGGGGAAAGTCCTCGAAATTGAGGAACCCCTTGTCCCTCGTGAACATCCGTGTGTAGTTGTCGAAGCCGATCCAGCGAGTGACTTCGAGTCGCGAGTTTGTGTTGCCGAAGCTGTAGACGATTGTCCTGATCATCGGGTAGACGATCAGGGTGAGGAGGAGAAGAAGGGCCGGGCCGATGAAAAGGAATGCCTGCCAGCCCTGGCGTCTGAAGATCGAGGGCAGCCGCCGTCCCCGGGGTCTACCGACTGGTCCGGGGACGGCGGTGCTGCTCATCTAGTTACTTGGCAGAGAAGGCGCTCTCCGCCTCCGTCTGGTAGTCGTCGAGGAGCGAGTCCATGTTGTCCGGGCTCTTGAC
>JBKJWJ010000099.1:0-15956 GCA_046716905.1 Gaiellaceae bacterium | reverse complement strand
GCAACTGATTCAGGGACCGGTCGCGCCGGGTCCACCGCAACGGTCCGGGTGGACCAGGACATTTGCAATCGGCTTGTAATGTCGCCAACTCCTTGCTACCGTCCTGTTCAAGTTGAGGTTGAGGCTGCTTCGGCACTAGCACCCGGATCAGAAAATCAACACCGACAGAGAGACTTTCCATGGGCGCCAGACCAGCCACCCGGACATATTCCGCCCAGCGGGCCGAGCGGGAGCTCGCAGACCTCCAGCTCGTCCTTCGTGCGCGAAACGGCGACGACAAGTCGATGGACACGCTGATCCGGCGCTACACCGGCTTTGTTCGCTTGAAGTCGAGCTCGTACTTCCTGGCTGGAGGCGATTCCGAGGATCTGATCCAGGAAGGGCTGATCGGGCTCTACAAGGCCGTTCGCGACTTCCGGTCTGACAAGGAGACGTCCTTCCGGAGCTTCGCCGAGCTCTGCATCACGCGGCAGATCATCACGGCGATCAAGACCGCGACGCGCTTCAAGCACGCGCCGCTGAACACGTACGTCTCGTTCTCCCAGACGCCCGCCGGCCAGGAGTCCGAGGGCGACTGCACGCTCGGCGATGCCCTTCCAGGCCCGAGCGTCGACGAGCCGTCGATCTGCGTGATCTCGACCGAGGAGCTTCAGAGCCTCGTCTTCTGCCTCGGAACCGGGCTCTCGTCGCTCGAGTCCGATGCGTTGAGGCTCTACCTCGAAGGCTCGTCGTACGAAGAGATGGCCGTGGATCTCGAGGTCGACACGAAGACGATCGACAACGCCCTCCAGCGGGTCAAGCGCAAGATCCTGCAGCATCAGGAAACACGCCAGGTCCTGCAGTAGCCCCGGCTACGATCCTTGCACTGCCGGAGTAGCTCAGCTGGTAGAGCACCGCTCTTGTAAAGCGGATGTCGTCGGTTCGAGTCCGACCTCCGGCTCTAGGCTTTGAGCGCCTGCTCGAGATCGGCGCAAATCTCGTCCGGGTCTTCCAGGCCGACGCTGAGCCGCACGAGATTCTCGGGTACCCGGTCGCCCTCCCAGCGCGCGCGGGTCTCCAGGACAGATCTGGTGCCGCCGAGGCTCGTCGCGTTCTTGATCATCCGCACCGACGTCTCGACCCGGAGCGCAGCCTCTGCGCCTCCTGCGACGTCGAACGACATGAGCCCGCCGAAGCCCGGATAGCGGACGCGCTCGACCGACGGATGGGCTTCGAGCCGCCGCGTCACCTCTATTGCGTTCGCCGTGTGGCGCTCCATCCGAACTTGGAGCGTCTCCAGGCTTCGGACGAGCAGCCACGCCGGGTCTGGCGCCGCGACGATCCCGGACCTCCCGCGGAACTCCTTGAGCCGTTCGTAATCGTCCTCCGAGTGGCAGACAACCGCCCCGAGGAGCACGTCGGAATGCCCGCCCAGGAACTTCGTCGCACTGTGCATCGAGAAGTCCGCGCCTCGGTCGAGTGGCCGGAGGTAGATCGGTGTGGAGGCAGTGGCATCGACGACGACCGGCGCCGGGTGGGCGACCGCAGCATCCAGATCCGGCAGCGTGAGCAGCGGGTTGGACGGTGACTCCACCCAGACGAGATCGGCATCCTCCGGAGGCGCTCCGGTCTGGTCGAACTCGACCATTCGCAAGCCCCAACGCTCGAGCGCCCGCATGAGCGTGGGCGTCCCGTAATACGCGTCCTTCGTAACCGCGACCGTTCGTCCGGGCTCGAGAAACGTCAACAGGAGCGCAGTCGTAGCGCCCGACCCCGACGGAAAGAGGAGCGCATGGCCGCCTTCGAGCTCCCCCAGCCGGCGCTCCGCCTCGGCGCCCGCCGGGTGCGAATACCGCTGGTAGTAGAACTCGCCCGGCTTCCCGTCTTCGTACGGCCAGTTCGTCGAGCGGTCGAGCATGCGTCCGACTCTAGTTAGGCTCCGGCCGGTGGCGGCGTCTGACGACCGAACCGACTCGACGCAGGGGAAGCTCGACCGGCTGAACGAGCTTCGCGACGAAGCGCTCCACCCTGCGACCGAGAAGGCGGTCGAGAAGCACAAGGCCCAGGGCAAGCTCCTCGCGCACGAGCGGATCGAGAAGCTGCTCGACCCGGGATCGTTCGTCGAGCTCGACCGTTTCGTGCGCCACCGGAACCCCTACTTCGGGATGATGGAACGGCGCCCGTGGGGCGACGCCGTCGTCACCGGCTACGGGACGATCTTCGGCCGCAAGGTCTTCGTCTTCTCCCAGGACTTCACGATTTTTGGCGGCAGCCTCTCCGAGGCGTTCGCGGAGAAGATCTGCAAGGTCATGGACCTCGCCGTGAAGTTCGGCTGCCCGGTCATCGGCATCAACGACTCGGGCGGCGCGAGGATCCAGGAAGGCGTCGTGTCGCTGGCGGGCTACGCGGAGATCTTCTGGCGCAACGTCCAGGCCTCGGGCGTGATCCCGCAGATCAGCCTCGTCATGGGCCCGACGGCCGGCGGCGCCGTCTACTCACCGGCGATGACGGACTTCATCTTCATGGTCGAGGACAGCTCCTACATGTTCATTACCGGCCCCGACGTCGTGAAGACGGTGACCGGTGAGGAAGTCACCTTCGAGGAGCTCGGCGGAGCCGCTACCCACGCCTCGAAGTCGGGCGTCGCCCACTTCACGGCCGTGGACGAGGAAAGCCTGCTCGAGGACGCGCGCTACCTCCTCTCGTACTTGCCGCAGAACAACCTCGACCCGCCGCCGTACTTCCCGCCGACAGACCCCCCGGACCGGGAGGACGCCGACCTCGACTCGATCATCCCGAACGAGCCGACGAAGCCGTACGACATGAAGGAGATCATCAAGCGCGTCGTCGACGAGGGCGAGTTCTTCGAGGTGCACGAGCGCTTCGCTGCGAACATCGTCTGCGGCTACGCGCGACTCGGCGGGCATCCCGTCGGAATCGTCGGCAACCAGCCGAATTCGATTGCGGGCGTGCTCGATATCGACTCCTCCGTCAAGGCTGCGCGCTTCGTCCGCACCTGCGACGCGTTCAACATCCCGCTCGTCACGTTCGTGGACGTTCCGGGGTTCCTGCCGGGAACCGACCAGGAGTGGCGGGGAATCATCCGGCACGGCGCGAAGCTCCTCTACGCGTACTGCGAGGCGACTGTCCCGAAGCTCACGGTCATCACACGCAAGGCGTACGGGGGTGCGTACGACGTCATGAGCTCGAAGCACATCCGTGCCGACTTCAACTTCGCCTGGCCGACCGCCGAGGTCGCAGTCATGGGGCCGGAGGGAGCCGTCAACATCGTCTTCCGCAAGGAGCTGGAGGAGTCAGACGATCCCGACGCGAGGCGGGACGAGTTGATCGCCGACTACCGCGAGCAGTTCGCGAACCCCTATGTCGCCGCTGAGCGCGGTTACGTCGACGACGTCATCGAGCCACGGCGAACGCGGCCGGTGCTCGTCGATGCGCTTCAAGCCTCGCTGACGAAGCGCGAGCCGCGACCGCGCCGCAAGCACGGCAACATCCCGCTCTAGCCTCGAGCAAGGCTCAGCTTCGCGGGTCGCGGTCGACCACGATGTCCCGGGCCGCTCCCTGCTTCTCGATGATCTCGTAGCCGTCATGCCGCTCCACGACCGCGGCGTACGGTCCAGCCGACTTGTTGTGGCCGGGGGCGTTCAGGAACCGGATCGGGTTGGCGCGAATTCGCTCGTACTCGATTGGCGTGAGGCTGACGATGTCGGTGCAGGCAAGATCTGCGCACTCGCAGATGAAGGGCAAGGGGCCGGTCACGCCGTACCCGGCCGCCGCTTCCTTGATGCTCTCGTTGGCGTCCCGAAAGATCGAGTCGTTGCGCGCTACTCGCTCCTCCATGGGGTCGCCGCCGTCCACGGAAATGGGATTTCCCTCTTGCGGAGGTCTCTAACGTGCGGCCGCGGCCGTCGCTGGAGCCCGTTCCACGAGCTCGCGCGCAAACGCCCCGACGATGACCGGGTCGAACTGCGTTCCGGCGCAGCGGTCGAGCTCCGCGACGGCGTCACGGGGAGTGAGGCGCCCGCGGTACGCGCGGTCAGACGTCATGGCGTCGTATGCGTCCGCGACGAAGATGATCCGTGCTCCCAGCGGGATCTCGTCGCCTTGAAGCCGATCGGGATAGCCGTTTCCGTCCCAGCGCTCGTGGTGGTGGAGGACCCATTCGGCGACTGGATCGACGCCAAGGCTCTCCAGCATCCGGTGGGCGATCTGCGGGTGCCGCTCGAGGACGAGGCGCTCGGGCGCGGTGAGCGGGCCTGGCTTGCGGAGAATCTCCTCGGGGATCGCGAGCTTTCCGAGGTCATGAAGGCTTCCTGCGAGGCGAGCGAGCTCGATCTGTTCCTGGTCGAGCCCGAGAAGTTGCGCGATCCACGCACCGAGCTCCGCGACGCGCGTGGAGTGGCTGCCGGTGTAGGTGTCCCTCGCGTCGACCGCCTTGGCGAGGCTGGCGGCGGCCCGGAAGCGCGCCGCGCGGTCGGGGCCGTGCGCGAGCCGGCGGAGCTCGGCGAGCTCGACGACCTCGGGTCGGTAGACGTGGACGCGGTTCTTCCCGTGCTCCTTGGCCCAGTAGAGGGCGCTGTCGGCGAGCCGGATCAGCTCGTCGCGATCGAAGGCCTGGCGGGGGAAACCGGCGATTCCGGCGCTCGCCGTGACCGTGCCGACTTCGTCGATCACGACGCTCGAGATCCGCTCCAGCACGGAGGACGCGGCCGAGAGAGCCTCGTCCGCGGGAAGCCCGGGGAGCAGGAGCGCGAACTCGTCGCCCCCGAGGCGGAACGCCTCGCCGTTCTGGCGGAGCCGGCTACCTACCTGGGCGAGGATCCGATCACCGGCGGGGTGACCGTAGAGGTCGTTGATCCTCTTGAAATCGTCGACGTCGATCATGCAGAGCGTGAACGGCTCGCCGTCGGCCTCGGCCTGGTGCAGCTCCCGCTGGACGCGCTCCTGGAAGCTGCGGTGATTCCCCAGGCCGGTGAGCGGGTCGGTGAGCGCGAGGCGCATCGCCCGAAGAGCTTGATAGGCCGAGCGCTGGTAGAGAGAGATTGCGAGCAGTGGGCCGACGAGCGCGGCCGAGAGCACGGGTGAGCGCTGCCAGAGCACGACGAGCATCAGTGCAGCCGAGGCCATGAGCCCGAACGGGACCGCAGTGGCGCGAGCCGACGAGACAACGAGCTCGGCGAAGGGTCGACGCGCCATGCGCGCGACGGCGCCCGAGACCAACACGAGGTTCAGCGCGTACTGGACAGTCGCCGAGATCGCCACCTGGGCCACGATGACCTCGGTGGCCGAGCCGCCGACGAAGGAGACGAGGATCGAGGCGGCGCCGGCGGCGATCGCGAACACGGAGGCGTTGTAGGCGACGCGCTCGAGCGGCCGATGCTCGAGCAGCTGGACGATGGCCGGCGCGGTCAGCGCGATCAGGACACCGGCCTCCCAGCCGAAGAGGACGATCCCGCTCGTCCCGAAGACGAACGAGAGCGTGACGCCACCGCTCTCCGCGCCCTCGATCGGGACCGGCGAGCGGCTGGCAAGCGTGGAGGCGATCAACAGGGCGAGCGGGCCCGCGATCAGGCCGAGATCGAGAGGCTGCGAAGCGAAGGACACGATGGCGGCGACCGCCACACAAAGGCCCACGACCCACACGGGTCCTACGAGCAGCAGGACGCGCGGCGGCAGACGTCGCATGCTGCCGCCGCTACCAGTTCCAGTTGTTCGCGCTGGTGAAGAATCCGTCCGCCGCAGTGACGAATACGACCAGCAAGGTCAGCAGGCGCGCTTTCCACTCGAGCATCCAGCTCCCCTTTCGCATTCGAAGAGGCTCGATTCTCCCGCTCGGGGGAAGGCCCGCCATCACCCTTTCGGGTTATTCGCTCTTTGCGCTTGGGCTAAGCGAGCCCGGCTTCGGCGAGCGGCCGGCGGCCCCAGGCGAAGCGCTCCGCGTACCAGCCGTCGACCTCCGCGAGCGCCACGCCGTACCGCGAGGAATGGATCATCCAGCCGTTCCCCGCGTAGATTCCGGTGTGGTCGACAGAGGCGGCTTTCGCCTTCCGGCCGCCGCGGCCGAAGAACATGAGGTCGCCCGGTTGGAGCTGTGCGAACGCGATCCGACGATTCCTGGGGGCCTCGCCTGCCATCTGTGCCGCTGTGCGGCCGCGAAGCGTCGCGTTGAGGCGCTCGCCGCCTACGTAGGGCTCGAGCTTGAAGACGCGCCAGAGGAAGCCAGAGCAGTCGAAGCCGCCCCGCGAGCGAACGCCGAAGAGCGACTGCTCGCCGGAGCTCATTCCGCCCCACACGTAGGGATAGCCGATGAGGTTGAACGCCGTCTGCAGGACCCGGCGCTGCCACGGCGTGTAGACGGGCAGCTCGAACTCGGCAGCAGAATCCTCGACCTCTTCCGTCTCCCCGCCGGAGAAGCGGAGAACCTGGGCCGCCGAATACGCCGCCTCCGCGCGGGTCGCGATGTCGTCTGGCCGGAGCTCGAGGGCATCGGACGGAGCCTCGTGGTTCTTGCGCAGGCCGATCAGCCTTGCGACGACCTCGCTTCCGAACCTCGCCGGTGGCTTGGCGCCCGTAGCTCGCGCGCCGAGGTAGAAGCGCCGCGCGTCGTCGGAGAGCTCGAGACCTCGGACGAGTGCCTGGTCGAGCTCGGCGACGGTGGCGTGGGCCGGTGGGCTCCCGGGCTCCGGCGCCGGGCTTTCGGTGAGCTCGGTCACGAGATCGGCGAGTGCGCGCTTCGTGAGCGGCGCGTCCGGGCGGAAGCCTGCGGCGTCCCCACCCATCAGGCCCTCGGCGGTGACGAGCTTGATCTCGCCGTGCGCCCACGAGCGTTTGGCCGCGAGAGCGGCAGGGGCGCTCAGGATCAGGCACGCGCAGACAGTGACCGCAATGAGTCGACGCACAAAGAGCCGTATCGACGCGCTGTCGTCGGGCCTTTAGGCTTGAGGGGTGACCTGGAGCGTCCAGCCGGAGCCGAGCGACGAGGCGGAGCGCGAGGCGCTCCTGTCGGCGCTCGAGCGGGCACTGGCGGAGGAGGATCGCGGCGCGGCGGGCTACGCGAGCCCGTGGTGGCGCTCGGGCTTCCAGGACCTAGGCTGGGGCCCGGTTTCTGAGCAGGCGGGGCGCGAGCCGGGCGTAGTCGAGCCCTGACACCCACGTCACGACGAGCGCGACGAGCAGCGACCACCAGGCGATCGACTCGTCGATCGCCCCTCCCGCGGCGAACCCGCCCAGGATCGCCGCGACCGACTGGGTGCCGGTCTTCAGCTTCCCGAGGTCCCGGGCTCCGAGGACGACGCCTCGCTCGAGTGCGGCGAGCCTGAGGCCGGAGACCAGGAACTCGCGTGCCACGATCGCGGCGACCGCCCAGGCCGCAAAGACCCCTTGGTCGAGCAGGACGATCAGGACGGAGAGCACAAGAATCTTGTCCGCCACGGGGTCGAGCAGCGACCCCATCGCGGTCGAGCTGCCGCTTCGGCGGGCGAGCCAGCCGTCGACCCAGTCGGTTGCCATCGCGACCGCGAACAGGGCCGTAGCCCAGTACTCGTGCCCGGAGAAATCGAACGCAAAGAGGGCGACGATGACCGGGGCGGCAGCCATCCGAGCGACCGTCAGCTGATCGGCTGCGCCCATACCGACACAATATGCCGGTCGTGGCCGGGTTCTCGAAAGTGCTCGTCGCCAACCGTGGCGAGATCGCGATCCGAATCTTCCGCACTCTGCGGGAGCTCGGGATCGCACCTGTGGCCGTCTACTCGGAGGCGGACCGGGCCTCACTCCACGTTCGCGCCGCGGACGAGGCGTACCTGCTCGGCCCTGGGCCGCCCGGTGAGAGCTACCTCGTGCAGGAGCGCGTCATCGACGCCGCTCGGCGTGCCGGCGCGCAGGCCGTCCACCCGGGTTACGGGTTCCTCGCGGAGAACGCGACCTTTGCCCGCGCCGTCGAGGAAGCCGGCCTCGTCTGGATCGGGCCCCCGCCCGAGGCGATCGAAGTCATGGGCTCGAAGGTCGCGGCCAGGGAACGGATGCAGGCGGCGGGCGTACCGATCGTGCCCGGGACGACCGAGCCGGCCGCCTCGGCGGACGAGGTGCGAGCGCTCGGAGAGGAGCTCGGATGGCCGATAGCGATCAAGGCCTCCGCGGGTGGGGGCGGCAAGGGCCTGAAAGTCGTCGCATCGGCCGGCGAGGTCGAGCGAGCCTTCGATTCGGCACGCAGGGAAGGAGAGGCGTACTTCTCCGATCCGGCCGTCTACGTCGAGCGCTATGTCGAGGATCCGCGCCACGTCGAGGTGCAGGTCCTCGCCGACTCGCACGGCAACGTGATCCACCTCGGTGAGCGCGACTGCACGATCCAGCGCCGTCACCAAAAACTCGTGGAGGAAACTCCGTCGCCCGCCGTCTCGGCGGAGCTTCGCGAGCGGATCGGCCAGATCGCGGTCGACGCGGCACGAGCAGTCGGATACCGCTCCGCCGGGACGATCGAGGGGCTCCTCTCGCAGGAAGGGGAGTACTTCTTCCTCGAGATGAACACCCGGATCCAGGTCGAGCACACCGTCACAGAGCTGGTCACGGGACTCGATCTCATCCGTGAGCAGGTGCTGATCGCGGCAGGGGAGCCGCTATGGCTGCGCCAGGAGGACGTGCGGCTGAACGGGCATGCAATCGAATGCCGAATCAACGCCGAGGATCCATCCAACGGCTTCTTGCCCGCGCCAGGGCGGATCACGGGCTACCGCGAGCCGGCGGGCCCGGGTGTGCGGATCGACTCCGGCGTGGAGGCCGGCAGTGAGGTCGTCGGCCTCTACGACCCGCTCGTCGCCAAGCTCTGCGTGCACGGGGTCGACCGGGAACATGCCCGCCGACGCATGCTGAGGGCGCTCGACGAATACCGGATCGAGGGCACCAAGACCCTGCTCGGCTTCCACCGCGCCCTGCTCGAGCACCCGTGCTTCGTCGAGGGCGGGACGTGCCACGGGATCGTGGAGTCGGAGGAGCTTGCCGAGCGAGCAAAGGAGTTGTCTCATCGGACAACGAATCTAGCCGGTGGCTCGGACGGCAGGGTTGGCACGCAGGAGCGAGTCGTCCAGGCCGAGCTCGACGGTCGCCGCTACGAGCTCAAGCTGCATGTTCCGGAAGCACCGCATGCCGAGCTCGTAAGGCGCCGTCGCGAGCGAACCGCCGCACAGGGTCAGCACGGCGCGGCCCGCAACGCGGTCGTCAGCCCGATGCAGGGCACGGTGCTGGCGGTGGAGGTGGCGGACGGAGACGAGGTGCAGGCCGGGCAGGTGCTTTGCGTCGTCGAGGCGATGAAGATGGAGAACGAGATCAAGGCGCAGCGCGCGGGGCGCGTGGCAGAGCTCTCGGTGGAGGCGGGCCAGGCGGTGACGACCGGCGAAGTGATCTGCGTCGTGCAGAGTGAATAGCGACACCACGAAATCCTTTTGCTCGGAGATCTCGCGAGAGAACGACGAGCCCCTGGGTGGCACCGCCAGCCGCATCGACCACTGGCTGCTCGTCGAGTACCGCGGCCTCTGGAGCCACGACGCGCTCGCCGGAAGCGGTCTCTCCGACGGGGTCAAGTCGCGGCTCCGCGAACTGGTTGCGTCCCGGCGGCGCACGCGTCTGCTCTTCATCCGCCGGCCGGACCGGCGCCGCCACGAAGGGATCGTCGTCTACGTCGCGGACTCCAAGGAGGGTGCCGAGCGCCTCGGCCGCCTGGAGGTCTCGCAGCACGACGACCTACGGCGGATCGATCCGTTCGAGGCGGCCGAGCCTGTGGACCAGCCCCTCTTCCTCGTCTGCACGCACGGCAAGCACGACCGCTGCTGCGCGAAGCATGGCCGGCCGCTCTGGGAGGCGATGAGCGAGCAACTCGAGGAGACGTCCGTCTGGCAGTGCACGCACGTGGGAGGCGATCGGTTCGCCGGCAACGTGGTCGCTCTCCCTCACGGGCTCTACTACGGCCGGGTCACTCGCGACGACGTCCCCGGTCTTCTCGACCATCACCTTTCGGGACAGCTCGCGCTCGACCACTACCGGGGTCGTTCGTGCTGGCCGTTCGCCGTCCAGGCTGCCGAGCGCAGGATCAGGGCGGAGGAAGGGCTGACTGCCTTCGCGGACCTCTCGCTCGGGAGCGTCACCCGCGACGGAGAGGATCGCTGGACGGTTTCCTTCGAGACGCGCGTCGGGACACGGGAGATCGACGTCGTCGCCGAGGTCGGCGAGCTGACGCAGCTCACGTGCAGCTCGCCGGTGGCGCGCCGTCCGCGCCGCTACGTGGCTATGGCGCGTTGATCCGCAAGAGCCCCTCGCGCACGAGGCGGCGGATCAAGACCAGCCGGCCGGCGTCGTCCAGGGAGCCGGGCAGGTCGTGCGCGGTGAATGGCTCTTCGAGCTCCATGACGGCCCGCACCTCCGCCCCTGCGCGTGCGGGAAACGCGAGCTCCTTGCCCTCGAAGGCGAGCACGACGGATCCGTTGCGCTCCGCGAGCCGGGCGAGCACCGTTGGCCGGCGCTCGAGCTCCGTTCGGATGTCGAGCTCGTCGAGCGCTCGCAGCTGTGAGAGTTGCCCCTCGCGAATCGGTCGGCGCGTGCGAACGAGCTTCTCCGCAGCGCGCCGCTGCACGTCCTCTCGGCCGAGTCGCGTAGTCAGCGCCTCGACGAGGTCGTCGGCATCCCCGTTGCGGATCGACCGGCGAAAGCCAACCTCGCCTCCGCATTCGTCGAGCGCCGCGCGGAACGCATCGAGCCAGGTGACGACGTTGACGCCGACCGTGAGATGAAGCGAGTCGCTCTCCGAAGTCAATGCCTCGTGAAGCCAGCCCCGAGGCAAGTAGAGCGTGTCGCCGGGCTGCAGGACGAGGTCACGAATGGGCTCGCCGAAGCCGCCCATCGCCTCCGAGTACTTCTGATCCTTCAGCGGCAACTCGAGTGACGGCGGGTAGACGAGCCACCGCTTCGAGCCCGCTACCTGGAGGACGAAGACGTCGTGCGTGTCGTGGTGCACGGGTAGCCCCTGAGCCGAGCGCGGCGTGTAGTAGGCGTTCACCTGCACCGGGTCGCCGAGAGTGCGCTCCAGCGACCGGCAGAACGCGCCGAGTATGGGCCGGTGGAGGTGGAGCCCCTGCAGGACGATCGTCGTGCCTCGCTCCCATTCCAGAGCGATGCGATCGATGTCGGCGGTCCCCGTGAATCCGGTCGGGCGCCAGGGGATGTCGATCGTGTACCCGCGGGCGGAGAGCTGCTCGCCCGCCCTCACGAGCCGGAAGCCGGGGTAGCGCAGGCCGCCCGAGGTGACCAGTTGCTCGACCTCACTTTCGGAGAGGAGATCGTCGTAGCGGCCGGGCTCGTCACGCTCGACGAAGAGCGGCTCGCGCTCCCAGTGCTCGGCGAGGAACCGTTCTTCGTGGTGCGGCGCGATGCAGCGCTCCAGGGCGCCGCCGACGCGGCTCCGGCTAGCTGTCTGCGTCGTCGGAGTCCGAATCGGAGGAGTCGGAGTCGTCCCCGTCGGTGTCGGTGCCGTCCAGGTCCGCTTCGTTCGTCGCGTCCTTGATCTCGTCCACGACATCCGTCCGGATCTCCTCGTCAGTCAGGGGCGATCGTTGCTCGTCCATGTTCCCTCCATCTGGTCGGCGGCTTGAGCGCCCGAGTCTAGATCCGGACCGCGTGATCGGTCACCCAGAGAACGTCGGCCGACTCCCGGCCGCGCGCTCCGACCCGTGTGAACGGGCCGAACAGGACGCGCACGACCGACCCTTCGCGCAGGACGACGCTGCCCTCGAGCTCGGCCCTCCAGAACTGGCCCGGCCTGAGCAGAGCAGGCGCCCGGGGAGAGACTCGATCGGGCCGGAGCGAGGGCGGGGTCTGCTCGAGGCCGTCTGTCAGCTCCTGCAGCTCTTTCTTCGTCTCGGTCTCCAGCAAGACGAGCCCGACGCTCTGCCGGCCGATCCGATAGGAGCTTCGAGAGGCGTTCCCAACGGAGAGGGTGACCCGCCAGCCGTCCTCTGCGATCACCAGGCGCTCGACTCTGAAGACGAACCCGGTGGAGCGGAAGGGCTCGTTCCAGCCGAGCTCGAGCGTCCGCGGCTCGGCGGGGGGTGCCAGCGTCGGCCGTTCAGGGGCAGCGCTACAGCCCGCGAGTGCAAGCGCAAGCACGGCGAGGAGCGATGGATAGACTCGCGCACCGCGCATGGATCTCTACGAGTACCAGGGCAAGGAGCTCTTCCGCCGCTTCGGCATCCCGGTGTCGGAGGGGCGCCTGGCGACCTCTCCCGAGGAAGCACGGGCGGCCGCGGAGGAGATCGGCGGCCAGGTCGTCGTCAAGGCGCAAGTGCTCACAGGGGGTCGCGGAAAAGCGGGCGGGATCAAGCTCGCGAATAGCCCCGACGAGGCTGAGGAGCACGCGGAGGCGATCCTCGGCCTGGACATCAACGGCCATGTCGTGCGCAAGCTGTGGATCGAGTCGGCCTCGGACATCGAGAGGGAGTACTACCTCTCCCTGACCTTCGACCGCGGCGAGAAGAAGGCGCTCTTCATGTTCACGAAGGAGGGCGGCATCGACATCGAGGAGGTCGCCTCGGAGCGTCCAGAGGCGCTGGCGCGGCTCCACATCGACCCGCTCGAGGGATTTCAGCCGTATCAGGCGCGCCGCCTCATCTACCGCGCGGGCATCGAGGACGAGAGCGAGCAGAAGCAGATCGCGAAGATCGCCGAGCGGCTCTACGCGACCTTCGTCGAGCTCGACGCGATGCTGTGCGAGATCAACCCGCTGATCGTTACCCCCGACGGCGAGGTGAAGGCGCTCGACTCGAAGTTCACGGTCGACGACAACGCCCTTCACAAGCACCCAGAAGTCGCGGAGATGCGCGACCTCGAGGCCTATCCCCCTGAGGAGCGCCAGGCGCGCGAGAAGGACGTCACCTACGTGAAGCTCGACGGTGAGGTCGGCGTGCTCGGAAACGGCGCCGGGCTCGTCATGTCGACGCTCGACGTGGTGGCGCTCGCCGGCGGCCGGCCGGCGAACTTCTGCGATCTCGGCGGAGGCGGAGACGCGCAGGGCGTGGTCGATGCGCTCGAGATCATCAGCGCCGACCCGCAGGTGAAGTCGATCCTCTTCAACATCTTCGGCGGGATCACGCGCTGCGACGAGGTCGCGCGCGGAATCCTCCAGGCGCTCGAGCAGCTGACGATCGCCGAGCCGATCGTCGTCCGCCTCGACGGGACGAACGCGGAAAGAGGGCGCGAGATCCTCCGCGAAGCCTCGCCGGAGAACCTCTACGTCGAGCCGACGATGCTCGAGGCCGCGAAGAAGGCGGTGGAGCTCGCGTGACCGACGTCTGGTCGAGCCGCGCGCAGGCGATGCGGGACAGCCCGACGCACCGCGAGGGGCCTGATCTCGACCTCGTGGTCGAGTGGTGCGAGCCGGCCGAGGGAATCGACGCGCTCGACGTCGCGACCGGAGGCCAGCACGTCGCTCGGCGGCTGCGCGAGGAAGGGGCGAAGGTCGTCACGGTCGATCCGGCGCCGGGCATGCAGCCAGACGTGATCTCTCGCGCCGAGGAGATTCCCTTCGCCGACGGAAGCTTCGACGTCGTCGTCTGCCGGATCGCCGCCCACCACTTCGACGAAGTCGGCGCGGCGGTGCGCGAGATGGCACGCGTGACTCGCGACCGCGTGGTCGTGCAGGACAACCTCTTCCAGGGCGAGGCGATGGAGGAAGCGGAGAAGGTCCGGGATCCGTCGCACATCCGCCGCTACAGCGAGGACGAGTGGCGCGGGTTCTTCGGGGCAGCCGGCCTCGAGGTCGATCGGCTCGAGATCATGACGCGGCGGATGCCCGTCGATCCCTGGCTCGAGCGGCTCGGCGCGACGCCGGAGGTCTCCGCGAAGGTCAAGGAGCTGATCGCAGACCTGATCGACGACGGTCTCGTCAGCCACGAGGCGATCATCCTGCGCGGACGGAAGCAGGCCGCGTAGTGGCGATCATCGTCGACAACGACACGAAGCTCGTCGTCCAGGGGCTGACCGGCCGCGAGGGGTCGTTCCACGGCGTCCGCAACCGCGACTACGGGACGCAAGTGGTCGCCGGCGTTACGCCCGGGAAGGGCGGCCAGGAGGTCGAGGGGATCCCGATCTTCGACACGGTCGCCGAGTCGGTCACGGAGGCCGGCGCGAATACGGCCATGGTCTTCGTCCCCGCTCGGTTTGCCACGGACGCCGTGTACGAGGCGGTGGACGGCGGCATCCAGACCGTGATCTGCATCGCCGAGGGTTTACCCGCCCACGAGATGCTGCGGGTCTACAACTACATCCGGCCCAAGGGGATCACGATGCTCGGCCCGAACTGCCCGGGCGCGCTCTCGCCAGGGAAGGCGAACGTCGGGATCATCCCGGCCGAGATCTTCCGGGAGGGCCGCATCGGGCTCGTGAGCCGCTCCGGAACCCTCACGTACCAGATCGGCCACGAGCTGACCCAGCTCGGGCTCGGAAACTCGACGATTGTCGGCATCGGCGGAGACCCCGTCGTGGGCTCGGGCTTCATCGACGTCCTGGAGCGCTTCGAGGCCGACGAGGAGACCGAGATCGTGGTGATGGTCGGCGAGATCGGAGGCGCGGAGGAGGAGAAGGCCGCGGACTACATCAAGGCTGAGATGTCGAAGCCCGTGGTCGCCTACATCGCCGGCTTCACGGCTCCACCCGGCAAGACGATGGGCCATGCCGGCGCGATCATCTCCGGCACCTCTGGAACTGCCCAGGCGAAGAAGGAAGCGCTCGAGGCCTGCGGCGTCCGGGTCGGTACGACGCCGACCGAGGTCGCGCAGCTCGCAGCCGACGTCGTCGGCGCGAAGACCTGATCGAGCATCTCCGCGCGGTCGCGCTCGAGTGCGCCGAGCTCTGGTCGCTGAGCCTCGGCAAGCCTTTCGACGCCCAGCACTCGTACGTAGTCGAGGCGACGCTGCCCGACGGCGGGGAAGCGGTGCTGAAGGTCAACCTGCAGGAGTCGGAAACCGAGTTCGAGGGCGAGGCGTTCGAGCGGTGGGACGGCCACGGCGCAGCGCGCCTGTACGACTACGACCGAGAGCGGCGGGCGCTCCTGATCGAGCGGCTCAGGCCGGGAACGCAGGCGTGGGAACTCCCGGACGGGGAGGCGACGGCAGCGGCCGCCGGCGTGCTCGAGCAGCTCTGGGTTCGGGCCGGCGAGCCGTTCGCGCGGCTCGAGGACCAGGCGGAGTACTGGGTCGAGTTCCTGCCGGCCCACTGGGAGCAGCTCGGCCGGTCGTTCGAGCGGTCGCTCGTCGACCGGGCCGTGGAGTTCCTGCGGGAGGCCGGGCCGACCCAGCGCGAGTCGGTGCTCCTTCATCAGGACTTCCACGGCGGCAACTTTCTGCTCTCCGAGCGCGGGTGGCTCGCGATCGACGCGAAGCCGCTCGTCGGCGAGCGCGAGTTCGACGTCGCGTCGCTGATCCGCGACCGAAGGCCGACGACGAAGGCGGCGATGGAACGTCGGCTCGACTATCTCGTCGAGCGTCTGGATCTCGACCGGGAGCGGGCCTGGGGCTGGGCGATCGCGCACGCACTCGCCTGGAACGGCTCGGGGCAAATGGTCGAGTGCGCGCGCCTTCTCGCTCGGAGCTGAGCGTCATCCGATCGCCTTCCTAGAGTCGCGGCATGGAGACGATTTCTCTCGCTCGCGGGGTTCCGGCGCCCGAATGCGTGCCGGTCGAAGCGCTTGCGGAGTGCGCGCGCGCCGCGCTCGCCAGGGACGGAGCGACGATCCTCTCGTACGGTCCAGGAGGAGGCTACGGGCCGCTGCGGCGCTGGATCGCAGAAGAGCACGGCGTCGCCGAGCAGAGGGTCATCCTCACGAACGGCTCGCTTCAGGGCTTTGCGCTGCTCGCCCAGGTGCTGGCCGGCAGTGGAGAGCGCGTCCTCGTCGAGGCCCCGACGTACGACCGGCCGCTGAA
>JBKJWJ010000098.1:0-17500 GCA_046716905.1 Gaiellaceae bacterium | reverse complement strand
GGCGACGCGTACTTCTGCCCATGCTGCGGCAGAAGCTTTCGCCGTTTTCGCATCTACGAGACGGAGTCGGGTCGTCGTGAGCAGCTCTGCCCTCGGTGCGGGTCGTTGGGCCGGCACCGGGTGGACTGGCTCTTACTCCAAGAGCGGGGTCTATTGGAGCCGGTAGCGGACACCCTCCGTCTGCTCCACGTGGCTCCCGAACCGGCGTTCCAGCGCCACCTCGTTCAGGATCCGCGGATCGAGTACGTCAGCGGCGACCTCAATTCAGCACTGGCCATGGAGCGGCTCGACGTAACGGACATCGAGTACGACGACGGTTCCTTCGACGCTGTCATCTGCAACCACGTGCTCGAGCACGTCCCCGACGACGCGAGGGCGCTTCGCGAGCTTCACCGCGTGCTCGCGCCGGGCGGGTGGGCGATGCTCCAGGTGCCCCTAGACACGACCCGAGGGCACACCCACGACGACCCGTCGATCACAGATCAAGAGGAGCGACGCCGCCTTTTCTGGCAGCACGACCACGTGCGGCTGTACGGCCGCGACTACCCGAACCGTCTCACGGCAGCCGGGTTCGTCGTGAATGTCGAGCCCTTCGTCCAAGAGCTCCCGGCTGCCGACGTCGAGCGTCAAAAACTCGACCGCGAGGAACAGATCTATCTCGCACGGAAGCCAGGGCTGTAGCACTCTCGCAACTAGACTCGCCGCCGATGGCGCTGCCGAAGCGATTTCCGGATCGCGAAGAGATCGCTGTTGTGCGCGCGGCGTCCGAAGCCCTGGAAGCGGGCCTAGAAGCCGATGACACGCGCCGCATCGCCGGGCGCGTGATGGCTCGTCGCGACATGGGGAAGATCGTGTTCCTCGACCTCGTCGACCGAACGGGCCGCATTCAGCTGGTTTGCGAGCAGGACCGCACCGGGCCGATTCAGCTCGATCTTGGCGACATCGTCGGTGCCACCGGCAAGCCGGCGCGGACGCGGAGGGGTGAGCCATCCCTCGCCGTTGAGCGGCTTGAGCTGCTGGCAAAGATCAAGAGACCCCTGCCCGACACTTTCCACGGGCTGACCGATACCGAGGCGAGGTATCGCCGGCGGTACCTCGACCTCCTGATGAACGAGGAGAGTCGCACTGACTTCCTGCTCCGTACGCGGATCGTTTCGGCCATTCGTCGCCACCTCGACGGGTCCGGATTCGTCGAGGTCGAGACGCCGATTTTGCAGCCGCGTTACGGCGGGGCGTTCGCGGAGCCCTTTGCCACCCATTCGCATGAGCTCGATGCGGACCTCTACCTGCGCATCGCAAGCGAGCTCTATCTGAAACGGCTGATCGTGGGCGGGCTCGAACGCGTCTACGAGCTCGGGAAGGACTTCCGCAACGAGAGCGTGTCGTACAAGCACCAGCCCGAGTTCACGATGCTCGAGTGGTACGAGGCGTACGCCGACTACCGCGACACGATGGCACGGATCGAAGGGCTCGTCCCAGCGGTCGCAGAGGAGGTGCTGGGGACGAGCCGCGTCACGTTTCGCGGCCACGACGTCGACCTTGCCGCACCCTGGCAACGGATCAAGCTCGTGGATGCACTGGAGTCCGAGGGCCTCTGGACGCGCGACGAGGGGGAGCTTCGAGCCCGCCTGAACGAGCGCGACGTCGACACCGCGGCCGACAACGACTGGGCCCAGCTCCTCGACCACGCCCTGAGCTCGTTCGTCGAGCCGGCGCTGGTCGAGCCGAGCATCCTGCACGACTATCCCGTCGAGCTCTCGCCGTTCGCGCGGGCAACGGAGGACGATCCCACGATCGTGGAGCGGTTCGAGTATTTCGTCGGCGGCATGGAGCTCGGGAATGCGTTCAGCGAGATCAACGACCCTGACGAGCAGGCCGAGCGCTTCGCGCAACAGTCGGCTCAGGTCACGGGGGAGCCGGGCGATCCGGACTACGTCGAAGCGCTGGCTTACGGGATGCCGCCGACCGGCGGGCTCGGGCTCGGAATCGACCGCCTGACGATGGTGCTGACCGGAAAGGAGACGATTCGCGACGTGATCCTGTTTCCGGCGCTCAGGAAGCGCGTTTAGGACTCCCGGTGAGCATGCCTGCCGTCAGCGCGGCGGCGAGCACGATCCAGCCGGCGAGCTCTGCGCTCTCCTCGAGCCCCGCCCGCACCGCGTGGGGGAGCTCGTAGCCCTGACTCTCCAGCCGCTTCGTTCCGATCCCGGCGCCTTCGAGGAGATAGCCGGCGGCTAGAAGGGCGGCGCCGCCCAGGATGCCGTTCCGAGCGCGTTCCTCGAGTTCTTCGGCGATGAGCCACAGCAGTGCAGCCGCCGCGCCGAGAAGTGGGAGATAGAGCACGACCCAGAGCCGAGGACCGACGTACTCCGGGAACCCCAAAGCCTCACTGACGCCGTCGCCCAGGTGCTCGTGGATCTCGACGTAATCGTCTAGCGCGAAGTAAACGAGAAGCGCGCCCAGAGTCCACGCCTGCCAGGGACGGCGACACCATTGCCCCAGGAGCAGCGCGGAGAGGCCGGCGGCGAGCGTGGCCATCGAGGCCGCCCACGACCATACGTTCCGCTCCGCACTGGCCTGAAGCTCGACGATCCGATCGTCCAGGGCGACGTGGTTGACGACGTGAGCCAAAAGGAGCACGCCTCCCGCGACCGACGCGAGCGTCCAGCCGAGGTTTAGCGCTCGATCGGCGGCTCGCGCGCCCGCAGTCAACGGCCGACGCTCCGCCATGGTGAGAATGTGTCGATGAGGACTGCGGTGGAAAGCGAGCGCGAGGACCGGGGCGCATCCGATTCGTCCACGGACGGAAGGGGGCGACCGGCGGGCCGGCTCGTCGAGTTGGGCATCACCATCGCAGTGGCAACGGTAACCACGCAGGCGGCCGCACATCTCATCGGCGTTCGATTGCTCGACGATCGGTACCTGCACCTGAACGCCGACGACGAGCATGGGATCCCGGCATGGCTGAGCTCGTCTGCGACTTTCGCGGCCGCCTTCGCGGTGCTCCTGCTTGGGCTTCTCCGGGAAGAGGTCGATCGGAGGCTCCTCGCGCTCGCCGGGCTTCTCGCGTTCTTCTCGCTCGACGACGCTGTCGGCATCCACGAGCGTCTCGCGGAGAAGGTCGCCGGAGCCCTTGGTTATGGTGACGCGGCCGAGCGGTTGATCTGGCCGATCCTCTACCTGCCGCTCCTGATCGTCGGCGTCGCGCTGCTGGTCTACGTCGGACGACAATTGCCAGAGCGTCTCGAGCGACTCCTTCGGTGGGGGCTGGGGTTCCTTGCGCTCGCCGTGGCCACAGAAGGGGTCTCGACGCTGCTCTACGGGGTCGCCGACGTCGAGTATGGGAGCTGGCCCGACGCGCTCGAGGTGATCGTCGAGGAAGGCGCGGAGCTGGCGGCCTGGATCCTCATTGCCACCGCGCTCCTCGTCGCAGTTCTCACCGCCCTTGGTGAGGATCGAGCCACCGAACGGCGAAGGCCAGACGCATGAAGGCTGTGATCCTCGCCGGTGGCTTCGGGACTCGCATCAGCGAGGAGAGCGCCGTGCGCCCGAAGCCGATGGTCGAAATCGGCGGCAAGCCGATCATCTGGCACATCATGAAGCTCTACTCCGCCCACGGCATCGACGACTTCGTGATCTGCGCCGGCTACAAGGCGTCTCTCCTGAAGCAGTACTTCGCGAATTACTACCTCCAGGCGGCCGACATTGTCGTGGACCTCAAGGAGAACCGGCTCGAGACCTTGGCGTCCACAGCCGAGCCGTGGCGCGTCACGATCCTCGACACGGGCGAGAGTACGATGACCGGCGGCCGGATCAAGCGGGCCCGCGAGGTCATTGGTGAAGAGACGTTCTGTCTCACCTACGGCGACTGCGTCACGAACCTCGACATCGGGCGCGAGATCGATTTCCATCGAACGTCGGGCGCCGCCGTCACCGTCGCTGCCATCCAGCCTCCGGGCCGGTTCGGGATGCTGACGCTCGAGGCGGGGACAGACCACGTCGCAGGGTTCCTCGAGAAGCCCGCGGGCGACGGTGGATGGGTGAACGGCGGCTTCTTCGTGGTCGAGCCACATGCCCTCGACCATGTCGACGGTGACCAAACGGTGTGGGAGCACGAGCCACTGGAGCGGATCGCCGGAGAGGGCGGGTTGCGCGCGTTCAAGCACGACGGCTTCTGGCATCCAATGGACACCCTCCACGACAAGATGGTGCTCGAGGAATACTGGTCCTCGGGGAGCGCGCCCTGGAAGGTCTGGTAGCTCAGCCCGGGCGGGTCAGGGTCCAGTAACGCTCGACGTCGGGCAGGGACGCCGGATCGTCGATCCGACCATGTCCCGGCGCACTGAGGTGGGGAAGCTGCGAGCCGTAGTGCGCGATCCGTGCCGCCTTTTGCTCGCGATCGACGGGAACGACGAGCGGCTCGGCACGAACGCCGAACCGCTCGGAGACGTCCTCCAAAGCCGGGTCGGCTCGACCGCCCCACAGGTACGGCAGCTCTTCGTAGAGAAGGATCGTCGCGGCCACGTCTGCGGCGATCACCGCGTCCCGTACGAACAAGTGGTCGGGTTGCGGCCGTGGCCCGGGGGAGCGGATGAGCCGCCCGAGGTGCAGGCGCTCGGGAAGCTCACGGAGAGGGCCGGGACGCCAGCCGGCGCCGGCCGGGATCGCGACCGTCCCGGCTTCGTTCGCTCCCGCCCAGCTCCGAAGCGCCTCGGCTATCGCCTCCGCATGGGCGCGAGGACGTTCGGTGAGGTACTGGATGTCGGGGAGCTCGAGTAAGCGCAGACGATGGGGTCCTTCAGCGAACGCGGCCTCGTCTTCGCGACGGCGCGCCGGGACGCTTTCCGCCGAGCTCGCGAAGCCGCAGAGGGCGTCCCAGTGACCCTGCTGCGGCTGCTCCGGTTCGCCGGCGAAGACCGTCAGGACGTCCACAGGCGTTTCCTGTTCGAGCAGCGCTGCGCACGACAACGCCGCGTCATCGGGATGTGGGGCGAGAATCAGGAGCGGATGCGGTAGGGCGGCCAATAGGCGCGGGTGGAGTCGGGCTAAGCCGCCGCGCTCGCGAACCTAATGTCCTGCTCGGCGCGAAGCTGGTCTGCGACGCGGCCGGGCGGGACTTCGACGTCTTCGTACGTCAGCACATCGTCCTTCATCACGTCTCGCGTCAAGCGGCATCCCTGAGCGAGCCCGATCGGCAGCAGACGCTCCGCCTGGACGACCTCCGAGTTCTCCGCGAGGCCATAGGTCATGTAGCCGCCGAGCCCATCGAGTTCATCTCCCGCTGCGAGGTCCGTCTTTGCCCCTGCAACGACGTCGACGAGCGGCCCTCCCATAGGCGCGATGGCGGCGTCGCCGAAGAGAACGGCGCGCGCGACCGTGTTAGGGACCTCGAAGTGACAGAGGTGGTAGGGGCAGTAGAAGCAGTACAGCGGGCCTTCGCCGAGCTTGTACAGATTGAGGTAGTGCTGCTGCGTCGGGTGGTCGTGCGTGCCGAGGACGAAGACGCCCGGGCTCGGCACGGCCCCGACGACGTAGTCGACGAGCCCCGGGCCCTCGAGGAGCTCACCGGCAGGGAACCGATCGGCGACGTCCTCGATGCGCGTTCCGGTCTCGACAGTTGGCCCATGCATCCCCCGGCGCGCGACCCGCATCCCCGTCGCGTTGGCCACGATCGCCTGCTCGAACGAGATCTTCGTCCCGTCCGCGAACGAGGTCACCATCCACGGATTCTGACCCCACTGCTTCGCGAATCCCTCCTGGGTCGTCGGGTTGCGGTAGGGGTCGTGAAGCCCCTTGATGTTGCCGCACAGGGCTGGCCGCACGCCGATCCCCTTGACGAACCGGTACAGGTTGAGCTGGACGCCCGGTTGGTCGCCGTCTGCGTTCGTGTAGACGACCCCGGCCTCGTCGGCCCGTTGCTTCAGGATCGGCCCGATCGTCCCGTCGAGCTCGGCGTTCATCAGCACGACGTGCTTCCGCCGCTCGATCGCGCGAACGACGACCCCTGCAGCGTGCTCGACCGCTCCGGTCACTTCGATGATCGCGTCGACCGACTCCGCGTCGCAGAGTGTGAGCGGGTCGCTCGTGACGGCATACCGGCCGGAGCTGATGGCCTGATCCAGGGAGCCACCGTCCTTGACTTCTTCCACGTCGTCGGCTCCTGCCTGAGAGTAGGCCTCGTAGGCCTTGTCGAGGGTTCGGTTCGAGATTGCCACCAGCCGCATTCCGGGGACGGCGGAAAGGATCTGTAGGGCGATGCCGCGCCCCATGAAGCCGGCGCCGACCATCGCGACCCGAATGGGGTTGCCCTCGCGGACTCGCTCCTCGAGCGCGCGGTCGACGATGATCATGACGTCACTCCACGAAATCCGGCCAGGACGCATCCTTCGGCGAGATGACCGTGATCTCGCGAGGCCACTCGATCGCGAACACGGGGTCGTCGAAGCGAACGCCCCCTTCCACGCCGGGCGCGTAGAACTCGGACACCTGGTAGAAGGTCTCCGTTCCGTCGGCCAGCGTTTGGTAGCCGTGGGCGAAGCCCTCCGGCACGTAGAGCGACCGGCGGTTCTCGGCGGTCAGCTCGACGCCGATCCAGCGCTTGAACGTCGGCGAGTCGGGGCGCAGATCGATGATGACGTCGAGGATCGCACCCATCGTGCACCGGATCAGCTTCGCCTCGGCGTGGGGCGCGTTCTGGAAGTGCATGCCGCGCAGAGTCCCTGCGTGGTGGTTGAACGAGACGTTGCACTGGACGATGCGCGGATTCAAGCCGTGGTCTCGGAACTCGTTCTCGTCCCAGGAGCGTGCGAAGAACCCGCGGTCGTCCTCCCGCTGCTCGAGGTCGATGATGAAGGCGCCGCCGAGCTCGGTCTCCGCGAAGATCATCTGCTCGCTACCCGCGCGTCCAGGTCCCGCCAGCGAAGGTCAGGCGCGAGGCGGCCTTCGTCCAGGAGCATTTTCAGGTGCCTCAGCCGGATGTACCGATTGCTCTCGAACTCCTCGAGCGTCAGCTCGACGGCCCGATAGGCGTCGAGGAGCTCCTGAGCACCGGCGCTGGCCGTCCAACGCAGCTCGACATCCGGAAATGTGCGCGCGAACTTCGAGAAGTCGACCCGGTAGCTCCGCGGATCCGGATCTCCGCTCCCCGCGTACTCGACCTCGCAGTCCGGCACCGTTTCCCGCACGATCTCCGCCAGCTCACTGACCTGGTAATTCTCGGTCGAGGCGCCGACGTTGAATGCCTCGCCTCGCACCAGCTCGGCCGGCGCCTCGAGTGCGGCCAGCGTCGCCCGCGCGATGTCCTCGATGTGGACGATCGGCCGCCACGGCGTTCCGTCGCTCATGATCTTGACGCGGCCTGTCGTGTACGCCCATCCGACCAGGTTGTTGAGAACGAGGTCGACGCGAAGCCGCGGGGAGACGCCGTACGCCGTGGCGTTTCGGAGTGAAACCGGCGAGAAGCCGTCGTCGGCCAGCCGCGCAAGCGCCTCTTCGGAACGGACCTTCGACTCGGCATAGGCGGTGAGCGGCTTCAGCGGGGCGTCCTCCGGGACGGCCTGGTCGCCGCCCGTCCCGTACATGGAGCAGGAGGAGGAGAAGACGAATCGTCCCACGCCGGCCGCTCTTGCCGCTTCGGCGAGGCGCACCGTGGCACGGAAGTTGATTTCGCTGGTCAGCTCGGGGTCGAGATCGCCGATCGGGTCGTTGGACAGTGCGGCAAAGTGCGCGATTGCGTCAAAGCCACGGAGATGGTCCGGACCGACGTCCCGAATATCGATCCTGAGAACGTGGACTTTCGGCTGCGCCGGGCCGTCGAGGTCGCACCCCTCGTAGTAGAGCGTGTCCAGCCCGTGCACCTCGTGGCCGGCCGCGCCGAGAACCGAGGCCACGATCGAGCCGATGTAGCCGTGATGTCCGGTGAGGAGAATCTTCACGCGAGTGCCTGAGCGTTCCGGTCGCCAGGATCATTCCCGTTCGCCGACGCCCGGCGAAGCCCCTCGGACGTGCCGATGTCGACCCATTGATCGGAGAGGCTCGTGGCGGCCACGAGGCCGCGCCGTGCAAGCGCGTCGAACCCGCGTCCGAGATCGTCTGCACCGGTGAGCTCGGCGAGCGCCCATGCGCGCACGGCCGCACACCCCCAGATCCACTCCGAGGAGGGCCGGTCGGGTTTGACGGCCACCTCGCGAACGAGCCCTCCGTCATCGACGCAGACCACGTCCGACCTCCGGAGGTCCACCGTCCGAAAAAGGCCCAGCACGGCGGCCAGCGATCCCGTCAACTGCGGGAGGAGTCGCGTAAACCCGTCAACGGGCTCCCAGATGGTGTCGGGGAAGCCGAGGAGAACCACGTCGTCGTCTGCCAGCCCTGCGCTGCCGGCTGCCACCGACTCGGCGGCTGTCTGCGGCGCCGCGAGAATGACCCGGAGGCCGAGCGCCCGAGCGTGCGACGCGACGTCGTCCTTGTCCGGCCGAGTGACGAGCCGGATCTCGCCGGCCTCGGCGGCCCGCATCCGATCGACGAGGTAGTCCATCACCCGCCGGCCGTTGACCGGGATCATTTCCTTCGACAAGGCGAGCGGCTGCAGCCGTGTTGCCAAGCCTGCCGCTGGGATCACGCCGACGAGAGCCACGACCGCACTTTAGGGCGCGTTCCCGATCGCGCGCAGGTGGGCAACCGCCTCGCCGGCAAAGGGAGGGACAAGCTCGGCGGCGAACGAGCCGCGAACGCGATGAACGCGAACCGGCCCGCGACCGCGCGGGTCGTACCAGCGGGCCACGAAGGTTCGACGATCGGTGCCGAGATTGACCAGGAATCTGCCCCCGGCCGGCTGGTAGACGAGGTACTCGCGGCCGCGGTTCACGAGGCAGAACCCCGTCGAGCAGTCCTTCGCCGAGGGCCGCATCCGGGCGAGGCCGATGCGTCGCGAGAGCCGCCGAGTCATTCCCATCGCCTGGCGAGCCGCGATCCGCCCTGGATCCTCGTCCAGCGGGTCCATGAGGATCACGTTGTGGCCGCGGGTGAACCATTTCCAGACCACCTGGCTGTTTCCGCAGATCTGGCACACGTGGTCGGTGTCGAGGATGCTCACCTTGCCGCCCTCAGCTGCTGCCGGCGTGTGCTCGTAGGCCCGTCCGCCGGGCGAGACCCACGCGGCCGGGCTCCCGAACAGGTCCTCGTTGGCGCCGTCGGGCGCCGCAAGCGTCATCCCGATCGGGTGCTGCTTCGGCTTCGTCGCCTCGTAGCGGCGGACGAACGCAATCATTTGGTACTGCCACTGTGTTGAGGGTTTGCCCGCCTCGTTCACGACTTCCCAGATGACGTTGTCGAAGAGGTTGAGCGTGTCGACGACCTTGCGGACGTAGGCGCGCTGCAGGGCCAGCACGGAACCGTTCCCGGGCCGGTGGATCTCGACGCCGTGGTTGTTGCCGTCACTGTCGCCGTCGATCCCGTTGACGTTGTTGCTGCGGTTGAACGGATGGCCGGTCCAGCCCTCCTTGAGGAGTTGTGTCCCGAATCCTTCGAAGAGCATGACGCCGACGTAGATCCCCCGCTTCCGTGCTGCCGCGACGCGGTTCCGGAGCCGGTCGAAGTAGCGCGGGTCGAACTGTGAAAGGTCGAACCTCGGCCTTCCGTCCGACGCCGCGGCCGGGCCTGTCCGCGGCCAGGGCTGGAGGCTGGTGCCGTTCACGAGGCCGCACTCGACCCAGCGCGTGAGCTCGTTCCGCCACAGCCGAACGAAGTTGTGTCCCCAGCGGGAGATGCGGTCGAGGTATGCGTCGAAGTCGAAGTGGCCGCGCCTGCCGTATCCGCCGCAGACCGGCCATGTCTCGTCTCCCTGGTTCCACCAGGTGTGCGAGCCGGTCAGGTAGATCGGCCTCCCACTACGGCCGTCGGTGAAGTAGCGAGGATTCGCCTTCAGCGGGCGGAGCGGGCCGGGCCGCTGTGTCGCCAGCCCGGTCGGACTTTCGCGAGTGACCAACGGCGTTGCCTTTCCATCCCCGGCTGGGGTGAACAGGATCGTCGCGAGCAGGCCGAGGGCGCAGGCCGCCACTACTCCAGCGAGCAGACTCCGTCTCACGCGAGCATTCTTGCGGCCAGCGTGCACCCTCGCTACTCGGGTCTGGGCGTCTTGGCCCAGGTGGTCGGTCGCCGTCCGGCTGCGAGCTCGAGTCGGAGCGCGAGCTTCCAGGCGATGGCCACGGGCGCCACCGCCAGAGCGGCGTATGTCTTCGGCGATGCTCGGGACACGATGAGGGCGGCCAACGCGTGGAGACCGAGGACCACCGCCTGCGCTGGCGCGCTGCCCGTATGGCCGGCCGTCAGCCGTCGAAGGAGCCCGGCACCGAGGATCGCACCGGCGAGAGTGGTCGGGGGTGGGACGACGAGTTCCGAGCCAATCGCTTCCAAAATCACCGGATCCCGCCGGGCAAGCGACTCCCGTAGGCCGGGAAGGAGGTGCCGCCGCATCAACTGCAGGCGACCGGCCTCCCATCTCGCGCGTTGAATGCGGGCGGCCGACATCGTCGTCGGCATCAGGCCGGCCACACGCGCGTCAGCCGCGAAGCGTGGCCGAACCCCGCGTCGGACGAGCGTGAGCCAGGCATCCAGGTCCTCTGTGAGCGCGTCGCTGTTCCAGTCCCGCGGATCGGCGATCTCACGAGAGAACGCCATGCCGTTCCCCTGAAGCTTCGCCGCTCCCCCGAGCGCGGCTCGGCCGCGTTGCCGGAGGACCGAGTGGATCGCGAAGGAGACCTCCGCGAGCCTTGCGACGACGCTCGCGTCTGCGTTCGCGACCGTGTACTCCGCCTGGAGCGCCGTCGCTCCCGCTGCGCGGTGCGCATTGACTGCGCGGAGGAAGCCGGGGTCGACTCGTGTGTCGGCGTCGACCATGACGACGGTCTCCCAGTCCGGCTCCTCGTGGAGTCGCTCCAAGGCCCATGCGAGGGCGGCTCCCTTTCCTCGCCGCTCGGGATCTCTTCGCTCCCAGACCTCGGCGCCTGCCCGGGTTGCTCGTTCCGCGGTAGCGTCCGAACAATTGTCGGCGATGACCAGGACCCGACGGCGCGCCGGGTCGTAGTCCGCTTCCACGACAGTGCGGACAGTCTCTTCGATCGACGCTTGCTCGTCGTGCGCCGGGATGACGACGACGAGATGCTGAAGCTCCGGCACCGGGTCGACGCGTCGCGGGCGTCGCAAGCCGGCGACCGTCACGACTGCGACGTAGCCGACGGGAACCCAGAGCGCGGCTTGCGCCCACCGCGCGGCGGCCGCAACGAGGCGTTGCGTCATCTCGTCTCTCGCCAGCTTTCCGACAGCGCGCGCAGCCCTTCGACTCGCGCGCGCAGCGGCGCAGACCGCGACCGACCACGCAGGACGCGCCGGACACTCTCGATGATCACGAGGCGGAGGTTGTACAGCGCCATCACGACAAACGCCCGCCGGGCCGGACCGCGTCCCTGCGTGCGCCGCACGAAGCGCACCGCGTTCCTGGTCAGCAGGCGCGACTTGAACGGCGAGATGTCCTGCGGGCCACCGCCGAGGTGGATTGCCTGCGCCGAGGGGAGGTACAGGACGCGCAGCCCGTGCTCCCGGATTCGCCAGAACCACTCGATCTCGTCCCAGTTCAGGAGGTAGTCCTCTGGCAGCGGTAGCTCCCGGAGGATCTCGGTCCGCGTGGCCATTACGGGCGTTCCCGCCGCTTCGATCTGCTCCGGTCCGCGCGGCCTGCGCCATTTCTCGACGCGAAGGACTCGGCCCCCCGGAATGCGCCGCTCGGGGAACAGGAACCACTCGCGAAAGAGGATCCCGGGAGTGGGGAGCGCGCGGATGGTCGGTTCCAGCTCGCCGTTCGGGTTCAGGATCGCAGGCACGGCGACGTCGGCGTGACCCGACGCGAGCGCCTCCTTGAGGGCCAGCACGTCGACAGGCTCTATGAGGATGTCGTCGTTCATGAAAACGACGAAGTCCGTCGTGACGTGGGAGATCCCGGCGTTGACGCCGGCGGCGAAACCGGAGCCGTCCCGAGATACCAGAATGGCGCCCGGAACCGCAGCGACGACCTCTGCGACGTCCGGGTCCCTCTCTGCATTCACGACTACGAGCTCAACCCGCGGGTCGCGCAGGTGCTCCAGCGCGTCTCGGAGCACCGCCGCCCGGTGGTAGCAGGGAATGAGGCAGGCGACCTCGAAGGTCATGGCTCGGCTCGGGCGGGCGCCGGCGCAGGATGCTGCGGGCGTGCCCACGGCATCCCTTGGAGCGCCGGCAGCGCGGCCGGGACGGCAAAGATCGAAGCGAGGACGAGCCCGAGGTAGGCCGTGAACGGCTGCAGCAAGCTTCCGGACAGCGTTAGATGGAGGAAAAGGATTGCGGCGGCGATCGTCACGGAGGGGACCTTCGACAGAAAGACGAAGACGGTGAAGGCCAGAAAAACCACCCCCGCGATGACGCCGTACTCCGACACCAGCTTCGAAGGTGTGGGAAAGGCCAGCTTCAGCTCCGTACGCTCGAAGTGCTCGTTGGCGTCGGCGCTGACGAAACCCGGCCCCCGTCCCACAAACGGCGCGCTGTCATCCTCACCGAGAGCGCGATAGGCGCGCTGATAGGGCTCGGTGAAACGCAAGTTGAAGCTCGACCCCTCCGTCCGGGGCTCGTCGGCTCGTGACGAGAGCACCCCGCCCACAGGCGTCGCCGCCACAGCGGCGCTGACGACCAGCGTCGCGAAGAACATCCCGGCCGCCCAGACGGGGCCGCGCCGGATGCTCAGGAGGACGAGTCCGAAGGCGAGCAGGAGCAGCCCCGTTCCGGCGACGGTCGGCAGGATCCCGATGACGTAGACCGGGATGCGCCACGCCTTCCCGCCCTGCGCGAGCTGGGCGATGATGGCGAGTCCGAGGAACTGGGAGCAGAACGACGGCTCGAGGAAGATGATGCCGTTGCTCTTGTAGATCTCCGAGTCCCAGGTGATCGGATAGGCCGTGTTGTAGTCCTGCAGGAGGTACTGCGGCGGCAGGTACGCAAGGAGATCTCTGTACTGCCAGCCCAGCATCTGGGCGAGCCACATCCCGACCGACAACGCCGCACCAAGGAGCATCAGGCGACAAAAGAAGTCGACGAGCTTCGGGTAGAGATGACCGAGGTCCGGGCGCAGGACGTACGCAAACGGCGCATACAGCACGATCAGCAACAGCACGGAGAGCAGGGACCACTCATGACCCGCGAGGGACGACCCGAGCGCTGCTGCGAGGCAGACTGCGACGGCGAAGAGGTAGGTGGCTGCCCGGTATCGATCCTCCACAAGGGCGCCCGTCAGGAGCAGCGCGCCGAGACCCATGAGGACGATCGGTAGGACGACGGAGACCTGCTCCGTCGCTCCGAAGGGGATCGCGATGCGCTGCAGCAGGACGATCGCCGCGACGATTCCAGCGAGGATTGCGTACGTGAGCCTCGGAGAGGCGATTCTCGTCATCCAGCGCCGTCCGGCTGGTCGTCCGCGGCGCCGGCATTCCAGGCGCGGAGGACGGTAGTCATCCGCCACCAGACGACCGGTACGACGATCCACTGCGCCGTGGCGAACCCGGTCGCGGCGCCGTGTGCGCCGTCGAGGACTGCACCGAGCGTGCCGAGCGCGAGCAGGAGCGTCGCAACGAGGATTCCGATGCGAAATGCTTCACGTGCCGCACCGAACGCCCGCATCGTGCAGACCGGCCCGAGCGCCGCCGCGATCCCTGCGAAGGAAGCGGCAACTGGCGCGAGCACCGAGCGGGCGTCGTGCCATGTGTCTCCGAGGATCTCGACTCCGGCGGACGACGGGATCAGGAGCATCAGGACCGCCCAGACGGCAACGGCGGCGACCAGCGTCGCCGACATCGTCAAAGCGATCTGAAAGTGCCGCTTGGGCGGCGCCTGGCGGCGTCGGACGAGCTCCGGCACTGAGAACGCGAACGCGCCGAACATGAGGATGTTCAACGGGCCGAGCACGACCATGGCACCGCGAATCGCGCCCACAGCTGCGACTCCCGCGATGCCTGCGACGACGAGCAACGCCACCTGGAAGCCGCCGAGGACAGTGAGGTACTCGGCGACGAAGAAGCGCGAGAGGTGGAGATGCTCGCGGACCCAGCCAGGCGCTGAGCGAACGGATGGCCAGGCGCGCATCTGCAGCGTTCCGTACGCCGCCGCCGCGATAGCCGCGCCGCCCCAAGCGAGCACAAAGGGACCGGCCGTGGAGGTTCCGCCCACGAGTAGCCAGGCGACGAGGCCCAACTGAACCACGGCCCAGAGGAAGTCGTTGGCCGCAGCACGCTTCGGGCTTCCCGCTGAGATGAAGGAGAACCGGATCGCGTCCTGCAGCAGGAGGCCGGGAAGACAGAGGGCTAGGGCGAGCAGCGGTTCGCGGACGAGATCGTCCTGCGGGAGGGCGACGACGAGCAGGATCGTGCCAACGACGACTCCGGCCGCGAGCGCCGAGCCCGCCGCGCGTGCGCTGGCAGCTCCATAGGTGTTCGGCGAGGCGTCGCCGTAGCGGATCGTCAGCGGATCCGAGACGAGGCCGCGGGAGACGCCGACGACGACTGCGTAAATCGTGAAACAGAGCGCAAAGGCGCCAAAGGCATCCTGGCTCACGTTACGCGCCACCAGAATCGACAGCGCCGCGTTGGTCAGGCTGGAGAGCGCCTGGTCGACGACGTTCCACCCGATGCGCGTCCCGATCCGGCGGACAGCCCCCTGTCTCTTCACCGCCACCGCCCCGGCTTCCATGTCAGCGCATGCTTCGGGACGCAGGTTCGGCGCGGCCGCGGTCGAGGACGGTCATGGCCGTCGCCGGCGAAGCCGGGCGCCGGTGAATCGGACCCTTAGGCCGCCCCCGCTGGCGGCGGAGCGGCGGGGAGCGTCACCGGGCAGGCGGCCGCGGACGAACACGAAGCCGAGCAGCGGCACCCCCAGCAGGGCGAATTCCCGGCGCAAGGTCGTAATGGCACCCACGGGCGTTTCCGGAGTCGCGACGGCAATCCCTGCGTTGTGAACGCCGGAGGTCACGACCGCGGCGAGCGAGCCTCCGGCAGGGGCATCGACCACCACCGTCTCGAAGCTGCTCAGCAGCTCCTTCAAGGCGCGGCCCAGCGGGGCCGTTCGGTCCGGCATGTCGGGCCAGCGCCCGGCGCCGAGCATCGACACGGACACCCCGGGAGCGATCTCGAGGCTGCGTACAAGCTCGCGGATGCTGCCGCCGCGACCGCCGGCTTCGCTCAGGCCAGGGGACTCTCGCCCGCCCATGCTCTCGGTGAGCAGTCCCCCTCCCGCCGCGTCGACGACGATGGTGCGTCTGCCACCGCGGCCGAGCGCCGACGCGATCCACAGGGCCAACGCCGGCCGGCGCGCATCCTCGGACACCGGCGCGACCAGCAGCACGTTCGTGTCTGAAGCGGCGGTAACGGCAGCGGTAAGGTCGTCGAAGGCCTCGTCGAAGACGCGGCGGTCGGGCCGCCGTCCGGCGGGACGGAGCTCGACGAGCAGTGGCGCGCCGATGAGGGGCTCGACCATTTCGGCTGCGCCGGCCACCGGGTCCCTTCCGGCGCGCCACCAGAGCAGGCCGAGGAGGACGACGACGCCCAACATGGCGCCGATGGCGGCGTTCCGCATCGGCTTCGGCGAGCCGAGCTCCGGCTCCAGGGTCGGCGTTTCGGCCAGCTGAACCCCTGACCCGAGCAGTCCCGAGTTCGCCGCGAGCGTTGCCTCGCGCTCGCCCAGGAACCGGTAGTGATCCTGCAGGAGCTGCCGTTCCGTGAGCAGCGCCACCGAGTTAGGCGACTCCTCCAGAGCCCCGTCCACGCGGCGAAGGTCGGCGAGAACCGTCGCACGATCGCGCCTGACCTGGGCGATCGCTCGACGGTATGGCGCCTGCTGCGCGCCCGACGTCACCGCCTCGTAGTGCTGCTGCACGAGCGACACGAGCCGGTCGGCGGCGGCGGGTGAATCGGCTTCTCCGGTGATCGTCACCAGGTCTGACTCGGTCGACGGCAGCACCCGAACGCGCTTCTTGACGTCCTCCGGCGTCGTCCCGAGCGCGCGTGCGACACGGCCGAAGACGGGGCCGGAGGAGACCAGCTCGGCACGCGTCCGCGTGTAGCGAAGTGGATCAGTGTACGGCGCACGATCCGGGTCGAGCCCGAAATCCCTGTTCGGATCGACGAGGAAGATCCGCCCGGTGGCTGTGTAACTCGGGCTCTGGAACTGCGAGAGGACGTACCCCGCCAGGGCGCCGAGAAGACCGGCGGCGAGCAGCACGAGCCAGTTCCTGCCGGCCACCACGATCAATGGCGGGCGCGGGTCGAGGCGTTGCGCGACTTCGGGGTCCGAGCCGCTCTCGGACTCTGCCGTCACGGCGCGGAGTTGCGGACGGGGTAAGGGGTCGGACATCGGACGGAGCGTAGCGAGGGCCGAGTCAGCCTGAACCCAAACGAGGTTGATCCCTCTTTCAAGTGAGGAACAACGCGGACGGGCGTCCGATCAGCAGGGAATGGGTCGGAGTCGAGCCTTGCTACTCGCGCTCGCAATCGCGCTTGCGATGTGCGTCTCGCTCGGCATCGCTGCTCCCGATGCGGCCGCGCAGGGCCGGCAGCTGGGCGTCTACCGTGGACCGGCAAGTCCGGCGCGCGTCGCCGAGTTCGGCACCTGGCTCGGGCGCCAACCCACTGTCGCCGTCGAGTTCCTCGCGGACGACACGTGGCAGCACATCGCATCTCCGGTGTGGTGGGCGGACCGGTGGGCGAACTCGCCGTATCGGATGGTGTACTCCGTGCCGCTGCTTCCCGACACCGGCGGATCTCTTCAGACCGGTGCAAGCGGCTCGTACAACGTCTACTTCCGCCAGCTCGCAGAAACCTTGATCGCGCGCCGTCAGGCGAACGCGATCCTCCGCATGGGTTGGGAGTTCAACCTCCCGAACCACCGGTGGACGGCCAAGGACGACCCCGCCGCCTTCGCCGAGTACTGGCGCCAGATCGTCACGACGATGCGCTCCGTACCGGGAGCACAGTTCCAGTTCGACTGGTGCCCGAACGTCGGCACGCAGGCCGTAGCGCCCGAGCGCGCCTACCCGGGCGACGCGTACGTCGACTACATCGGCCTCGACGCGTACGACGTTGGCTGGGGTGAGAACTGGACCGATCCAGTCTGGCGATGGAACTGGCTCTTGACGCAGACCCACGGACTGCAATGGCACCGATCCTTCGCGGCGGCCCACGGTAAGCCGATGAGCTACCCCGAGTGGGGCTTGTGGATCCGTCCCGACGGCCACGGCGGCGGCGACAACCCCTACTACATCGACCGCATGAGCGAGTGGTTCGCCGGCAACAACGTCGCGTATCAGGCGTACTTCGAGGCGGCACCGCCCGGGGACGGCCAGCACGAGCTGATGGGGTCGCTGTTCCCGCTCGGCGCGGCGGCGTACCGTGCGCGCTTCGCCTCGGCCACGCCGCCGCCGCCTCCGCCTCCGCCG
>JBKJWJ010000097.1:0-2954 GCA_046716905.1 Gaiellaceae bacterium | reverse complement strand
GCCGATGGTGCAGACGAATCTCTCCTTCTCGCATCAGGGAGTCATCCGCGGTCTCCATTACCACGAGCGAGGCCAGTCCGATCTCTTCGCCTGCCTGAGCGGGAAGGCGCGCATCGTTGTGCTCGATCGAGAGACCGGCGAGACCGTCACCCTGGACATCGGCGACGAGAATCCGGTGGCCGTCTTCATCCCGGGACGTCTCGCGCACGGCTTCGAGGCCTTGACTGACGTGCTCTTCTGCTACCACGTCACGCAGGAGTACGACGCGGCGAACCCGGACGAGAACGAGGTTCCGTGGGACGACCCTCGCGTACGACACCTCTGGAGCACAGCGTCGCCAACGCTCTCGGAGCGTGACGCTAGCGCCGGTTGAGCAGCGGCTTCAGCGGGGCGACGCGCAGCCGGTACTTCAGCCACGGCACGAGCGCGAGGTCACGCGCCATGGATGGCAACCGTCGGAGCGTCACGCGTCGGTAGCCGAGTGGGGACGAGCCGCGGCGCGTGAGCCGCTCGAGGCTCTCGACCACCCGCCGCATGTTCACCCCGGCGTCGTAGTGCGCCTCGGCCAGATGCCGGCGATTGGCGTTTGCCAGGACGACGGCCGGATCGAGCAGGGGCTCGATCGCTCCGCCCCAGTCGTCGGCGTAGTACTCGACGAGCTCGAGGTTCTTCTCCTCGAGGTAGAGAGCCTGGCCGTCCACGTTCAGACAGAGTGCGGGCCGGTTCATCGCAAGCGCCTCCAGGAGGATCCGGCCGGGGCCGAGCCCGGCCACAACGTCATGCGAGCGGATCAGCTCCGCAACGTCACGGGTCTTGTCGACGACCCGGATTCGCTCGCTGTCCGGGAAGAGCCCGCTCGGAAGCCGATCGGCAACGACGGTCAGCTCCGCGTCCGGCCGGGCGACGACCGCCCTTGCAAGCGCCTGGAGCGCCTTCCGGCGAAGGGGGAGGTACGTGCTTGCCCACAGCACCCTCACCCGCGGGGGCTCCACGGCCACAGCAGGTGCGCTGAACCGGGCGAGATCGATCCCGTTCGGAACGACGACCACGTCGTCGCGGCGCAGTCCCTCCGCCTCGAAGAGACGATCGGCGACGAAGCTCGAGACAGCGATCCAGCGATCGACGCGCGATGCGCGGACAGGAGCCTCGCTCGCGATCGCCCCGTGAACGACCGACAGCACCGGCACGTCGCGCCCGACGCGTCGTAGGAGCAGTGCGGACGGCAGCGGCTGCATGCAGACAACGTGGTCAGGTGACCGGCGCAACGGCTGCGGGAAGACGCAGAGCGATGCGCCGAGCTGCTCGACCTCGGCCTCGAGCTCCGCGCTTCCGTACAGCGCGAACACCTCGACGTCGTGGCCTGCGGAACGCAGAGCCCTCACGAGCTCCAGGCAGTAGACCTCTGAGCCCGTGTAGTCGTTCAGCTTCGTGAGACCGACGACGACCTTCACGGTCGTCTGTTTACATCCCGGAGCTGCGGCACCTGCTTCGGCTGCCCCTCCAGCTCACGCAGTCGCTCCTCCATGAGGGCGAGCCGCTGGGTGAGCGTCGTCGACCGGTCTGAGAGCTTCGAGATCACGGTGGAGTAGTGCAGGAGCAGGACGATCACGAACAGCATCGCGAGAGCGAAGAGGGCGTTCGGCGGATACGCGATGCCGAGACCCTTCGAGAGCTCGTGGAGACCGGATCGCCAGATGGCGAAGACGAGGATCACGCCGGCAGTGGCGAGCCAGAGGATCGCGTAGCGCTCTCGGAGCTTCCGCGCACGGATGAGCTCGATCACGACGCCGAGCAGGGCGACGGAGGCGAGGGCGGCGAAGAGCTGGACGGGCATTACTCGTCGGTGACCAGGGGCTGGCGGGGGAAGAGGCCGACGAAGAGGGCGAGAAGCACCTTGACGACGTAGTAGAAGGAACGAAAGGTCGTGATCGACGAATGGCCGGCGGCACGGGGCCGCATGAAGACCGGCACCTCGCAGACGCGCAGGTTTCCGCGCGCGGCGGTCACGACGGACTCCACCTCGGGGTAGTCGTGCGGGTAGTCGACGGCGAAGAGGCGAATTCCACGGTGGTTCACGGCTCGGAAGCCGGAGGTCGTGTCGGTCATCCGCTGACGGACGCGTAGGGAGACGAGTGTCGCGAAGAGACCGATGCCGACGCGTCGCGCGAGCGGCGCGCGGTACTCGCGGAGGCCGGAGAAGCGCGTGCCGATCGCAAGGTCGGCCTGCCCAGCGAGGACGGGCTCGAGCAACCGCCCAAGCTCTGCCGCGTCGTGCTGTCCGTCACCGTCGACCTGCACGGCGATGTCGTAGCCGCGGTCGAGGGCGTACATGTACCCCGCCTGGACGGCGCCGCCGATCCCGAGATTGAGAGGCAGCCGAAGCACGCGTGCACCCGCGGCCTCGGCGCAGGCAGCGGTCGCGTCGGACGAGCCGTCGTCGACGACCAGCACCTGGAAGTCCGGGTCGAAATCGAGCACCTCGAACACGACCTCGGCGATCGTCGCCTCCTCGTTGTAGGCAGGCACGATCGCGAGGCACCGTGGGGTGTCCCGGCGCGCGTCTTCCGCAATGAGCGCAACCGCATGAGTCACGCCGTAGGTATCGGCCGTTTAGAGCAGTTTCTTGACTACCGACCAGTAGGCCGCCACGAGCGGATTCAGCGCTCGGACCGGTCGGGGCACCGGGATCATCCCGGGCTCGACCACCGGGCTCAGGAACCGCGCGAGATCACGGTCTCGAACCAATCTCATCTGCTGCGTCTCACGTCGGTGCCGCCGGAGCCAGCCGGCGTTCTGCACGAGCCACGTCCACCCGGCCACCTTGTCCCGCGCCCAGCCCTCCTTGAGCGCCAGTCCGAGCATGCCGACCTCCACCGATGCGAGCACAGGAGCGAGCAGGAAGAGCATTCGCGGCGAGTACGACGAGAGGACGAACACGAGCCGGTTCCGCTCCA
>JBKJWJ010000096.1:0-9769 GCA_046716905.1 Gaiellaceae bacterium | reverse complement strand
CACGAAGAGGTTGGCGTGCGGTGGGGCTGGTCGCTCTTCTGGACGTTCGTCGCGGTAATCGCCTTCCGCGGACTGATGGACATCATCGTGCGTCGCTTCATTCCGTGGCCAAGCCTCTTCGGAACGGATGAGCAGCAGTCGCGCGAGGAAGACGTCGTCAATCGGCGCCGCGCCTGGTACTGGAGCAAGTGGTTCCGGCGCGTCGGCCGGATCGTGGGGATCATCACCGTGCTCTGGCTGTTCAGGCTCGCGATCCCCGGCGGGGACATGAGCTGGCTCGGAACCGTGACGGGCCCCTGGGAGACGATCAGGCCACTCCTTTCGAATCCGTCTCTGCTGCTCTACGCGATCATCTTTCCAATGTTCTTCGTCATGAACTTCGTGATCTTGCTCGGCCCGATGATGCTGATGGGAATCACCCAGATGCAGGGCTTTGAGCCTGGAGATGCGGAGTGGGGGGTCAAGCTCGACGACGTTCGCGGCCAGGCCGAGGCGAAGGAGGAGGTTCGGCGGGTCGTCTCGATCTGGCAGTCCGGCGAGGCCTTCGAGGCAGCCGGCGGCAAGCGTGAGCGGGGCCTGCTCTTCCTCGGCGCACCGGGAACCGGAAAGACGATGCTGTCGAAGGCGATCGCCACCGGCTTCAACTGCCCGTTCGTCTCGATGCCGGGTTCGGGCTTCGCCCAGACCTTCATGGGAATGGACGTGATCATCGTCCGCTATCTCGCTTGGAAAGCGAAGAAACTCGCCCGGAAATGGGGTGGGCAGTGCATCGTCTTCATCGACGAGATCGACGCCGTCGGCCGGCGCCGTGCGGCGCTAGACGAGGGTGGCATGGGTGGCATGGCGTCGCCCATGCCGATGAACTTCGAGGAGTTCGCGTTCCACGGTCGGTTCGGATCGCTCACGCCGAGCGGCGACCTGATCCTCGAGAGCCGCGCCTGGCGCGACAAGCTGTTCGCGTCCCGCGCCCCCGAGAGGCCGCCCAACGCGCTCGCCCGATTCAGCGCGATCGTGAACCAGGCGTTTCCCGGGGCGATGATGGGCGGTCAGGGCCAGCTTGCCCTCAACCAGCTGCTCGTCGTCATGGACGGCATCGACAGCCCACCATTCTTCAAGCGGCTCTACACGAACAGGATCAACACCTTCCTCGATGCGACCTACGTGATCCCGCGCCGGCTCCTCGGTCGATCCTTGCGGCTCCGGCCGCCGAGGCCGCGCCAGGAGCAGATCTACTTCATCGGAGCTACCAATGTTCCGCTCGAGGCGCTCGACCCGGCTCTCACGCGGCCGGGCCGGATGGGCCGCTACGTCTGGCTGCGGACGCCGACGAAGACCGACCGCCTCGACATTTTCGACCTGTACCTGAACAGGGTCTCCCACGATCCCGAGCTGGACACGGACAAGCGCCGTGACGAGATCGCGCGCATGACGAACGGGTACTCGCCGGCGATGATCGAGCAGGTCTGCTCGATGGCTCTCACGTACGCGCATCACGAGGGTCAGCCGCGCTTCGGTTGGAAGGAGGTCGTCGAGGCGATGACGACCATCGAGTCCGGAATGGCAATCAACATCGAGTACATCCCGGAAGAGACGCGTTCCATCGCCGTGCACGAGGCAGGTCACGCCGTCGCCGGACATGCCTACATGAAGGGTGCCGAGTCGACGCGGCTATCGATCCGCCGGCGCGGCGAGGCACTCGGCCATCATCAGGCGTTGGAGAAGGAAGAGCGCTTCAGTTCCTGGCGCAGCGAGGAAATGGCGCGGCTGATCTGGACGCTCGGCGCCATGGCCGCAGAGCGGGTCTTCTATGGCGAGAACTCGACCGGAGTCGGCGGCGACGTCCAGAGCGCAACCGCCCGATCGGCCTGGATGGTCGGCGCCTGCGCGATGGCGCCGGAGCGCATCAAGTTCGCAGAGAACTTCAAGCCGCCGAGGGGCAAGACCGAGGACGAGGTCCGCGAAGAGATCCGGCAGAAGTACCAGCGGATCGGCGATCAGATCATGAACCGGTCCGGCGGTGGGATGTACGGCGACCCACTCGGCGGCGTCATGGGTGATCCGTCCAAGCGCGGCATGGCCGCCCAGCTCCTCGGCCAGGCCTACGTTGCCGCCCACCAGCTGATCGAGCACAACCGCGACGGCGTCGAGAAGGTCACCCAGACACTGATCGACAAGCGCGAGCTCCACGGCGACGAGATCGTCCACTTGCTCGACTCGATCAACATCGAGATTCCGGCCGCCGATCCCTTGGAGGACGAGTCGTGGCCGAAGCTGTAGTCCCCGAGCCTTCGACCGAGCCCGTCTCCGAAGCTGTAGTTCCCGAGCCCTCGACCGAGCCCGTCTCGCACTTCGAGGAGCCCCTACCGAGGTTCAACCGGCCCCAGGCCGTCCACGGAGGCCGGTTCCTGATCGGCTACGCCGTCATCGTCGTGATGGTCGGCGCCGCGCTCGTGACGCTTGGCTATATGACCCGCGATACCTCCAGCGGGTCGGCGACGCAGCAGGTGGAGGGCATTCCCGTCAGGGAGAACGGCTTCCAGCGAGCGCGCGAGATCGCGACGGAGGTCGGCCGCCAGTACCGGGGCGCGAACGGCGAGCAGATCGTCGCCGTCACGGCGCAGCCCGGTGAGGTCTCCGGCCTTCCGTTGCAGTACATCGCTCTGCGCCACGGGCGGAACAGGCCTCTCACGGAAGGCGACGTCTCGGTCGTTCAGCCGGGGGAGACCGCGCTTTTCAGCTTCTGCGGCCTCGCAGGGGAGCAGAATTGCGCGCTTCCCGGTGCAGCGACTCCAGATCGCCTCATGCTGCTTCGACGTGAGGCAGTCGAGCTCTCGCTCTACACGTTCAAGCTCCTGCCCGAGATCCAGACGGTCGTCTCGCTGCTCCCGCCGGTTCCGCGCGGAGAGGGCCAACCGCCCCAGACGTTCGCGGTGTACTTCCGGCGCAGTCATCTCGAGGAGGCGCTGGGCAAGCCGATCTCGAAGACGCTTCCGGAAGCCCCGCCGTTCGCTCAGGGGGACATCACGCCGGGCGAGGCGGAGACGATCAATCGGCTGACCGAGAAGCAGCTCTTCACCTCAGCGTTCGAGCAGCTGCCGACGCAGGGCGTGATTCTCAACCTCTCGCCGCCCAGCGCCTGACAAGCGCAAAGCGTCCGTTCGAGGGATGGCAATTTGGGGCGTCTGGGCGCACGATGAGTGCCGTAACCCCTGCGGAAAAGAAAGGCGGCACGTATGGCTGCGGATGACCTCCGTCGCAAGCTCCAGACCTTTTCGGTCTCTGGCCTGCTTCAGCGGATCGCGACTGCCCGTTAGGGCAATCGCACAAGTCGGGGGAGGGCGGCGAAGCACACCGTCCAAGGTGCGCTCCGCCGCGGTCGCGCTCGCCGCGCTCGCGGTGTTTCTGCCCGCGGCCGGACAGGCTGGTCCGGCGCCCGCTGTCCGGATCGTCGCGTTCGGCGACTTCGGCGTCGGTGGATCGGCGCAGAAAGGCTTCGCGGAGGGCGTCCGCGCGTTCGAGGCGAAGAATCCGGTTGACGCGCTCGTGCTGCTCGGGGACAACGACTACACGGAGAGCCCGAGCGCCTTCCGCGCCAACTGGAAGACCAGCTACGGCTGGTGGAAGCCTCGCCGCGTCCAGGTGGCGGCCGTTCTCGGCAATCACGACGTACGGGTCGACCGCGGCCGGTACGAGTTCGGCACCTTCGGGATGCCGGGACGGTATTACCGGCGTCGCATCGGCGACGTCGAGCTCTTCCTCCTGGACTCCAACTCGGTGGACGCCAGGCAGACCGCGTGGCTCGGCCGCAGCCTCGCCGCCTCCCGCGCAAGGTGGAAGGTCGCTGTGTTCCATCATCCGGCCTACAGCTGCGGGAACTATCGGTCGCATCCCGGCGTCGTTCGCCGCTGGGTGCCGCTCTTCGAGCGCTATCGCGTCAAGCTCACGCTCTCCGGCCACGACCACAACTACCAGCGGTTCGCGCCCCGGCGCGGAGTGCACTACGTCCTCCACGGAGGCGCCAACCCCAACCTCTACCCGATCGAGGGTTGCCCGGCAGGCTACCCGCGCCGGCTGCGAGCACAGGTGGAGCACGGCTTCGTCTACCTCGTCGTCCGGGGCGACCGGCTCGACGGCTGGGCGGTCTGGCCCGACGGCCGGCGCCGCGATCATTTTGTCCTGCGTAGCTAGGATTCGGTGATGGCCGAGCTCGGAACGATGCGTGTGAAAGGCGGCCTCGCCGAGATGCTCAAGGGCGGGGTGATCATGGACGTCACAACCGCCGAGCAGGCCGGGATCGCCGAGGAGGCCGGCGCCGTCGCCGTCATGGCGCTCGAGCGCGTTCCGTCCGACATCCGCGCGCAGGGCGGAGTCGCCCGCATGGCCGATCCGGACAAGATCACCGAGATTCAGGAGACCGTGACCATCCCCGTGATGGCCAAGGCGCGGATCGGGCACTTCGTCGAGGCACAGATCCTCGAGGCCCTCGAGGTGGACTACATCGACGAGAGCGAAGTGCTGACGCCCGCGGACACCGCTCATCACATCGACAAGTGGAAGTTCACCGTGCCCTTCGTCTGCGGCTGCACCAACCTCGGCGAGGCGCTGCGCCGCATCGGTGAGGGCGCCGCGATGATCCGGACGAAGGGCGAGGCCGGGACCGGCGACATCGTGAACGCGGTGACCCACATGCGCTCGGTCTTCGGATCGATGCGCAGGCTCGGGTCGCTCGCGGAGGAGGAGCTCGCAAGCGAGGCCAAGACCCTCCAGGCGCCGTTCGACCTCGTCAAGTGGGTAGCCGAGCACAGGCGCCTGCCGGTCGTGACCTTCACGGCCGGAGGGATCGCCACCCCCGCGGACGCCGCGCTCTGCATGCAACTCGGCGCCGACGGTGTGTTTGTCGGCTCGGGGATCTTCAAGTCTTCAGACCCGCTCTCCCGCGCGAAGGCGATCGTCGAGGCGACGACGCACTTCAAGGACGCGGGGGTCCTCGCGCAAGTGTCGCGAGGGCTCGGAGAGGCGATGCCCGGCCTCTCGGCCGCGACCCTCGCGCCCGAAGAGCTGCTCGAGACCCGCGGCTGGTAGTAGGAGGAGGCGCCTGCAGGCGCCCCCTCCTTCGCTCTCGTTCGTCTCTAGAGGATTCCGCGCGCCTGGAACTGAGCGCGGACGGTGCCGGCCACTGCTGGCCCGTAGATGCGGTTCGCCGCGGCGACCGTTCGGCGGGCGAGCTCGGGCATGTCCGTCCCCTCGAAGTCGAACTGCCCTTCGAGGATCACCGTGTCGGCCTGAACGTGGCCGACGGCATTTCGGATGTCCCACAGAGCCCGCGACCAGATGCGGCCGTCGGCGTGGACCCGGCCGACGAGGTCTTCCGGGTAGTGCAGGTCCAAGTTGATCCGCCGGAGGCAGTGCGGCGGAGTCGGGTCGTACGACGTCGCGTCCCAGTCGGCCACGCACGCAGGATCCGTGAGCGGCGGGAGCCCGAGCCGCTCGCGAACGACCATCGTCGTCGTCACGGCCCAGTAGTCGCCGAAGCCCTCGCTGATCGCGCCGGCCTCGACCGAGGCGAACGCGAAGTTCTGCGAGAAGTGGATGGCGTGGCCGTACTCGTGCGTGATGACCTCGCCGTCCTCTGCGTCGTCCACGCCTCCCTTGCCGAGGCGAATCTCGTCCTTGTGCGTCGTCGCGAAGGAGTTGTCGATCCCGTACTGGTTGATCCGGAGCCGCTGAGACTCCATGTTCACGGGGCGCCTGGTCGAGCCGAATCCGAGCCTCTGGATGTACTTCTGCGACTCCGTGATCCAGAAGTAGGCCATGACTTGCTCGAACTCGTCCTGGCTCCGGTTGTAGAAGAAGCTGTTTGTCGGCGAGTAGGCGGGATTCCCGGTCTCGCCGATGATCTCCGCCCAACGGCCGCGGAGAAAGCCGCTGCCGTCGAGATCGGTCAAGGCAACCGTGTGGTACGCCCGGGCCGGCACCGCGGTCGCCGAGTCCTTCTGGTCTCGGAGCGACTGGTCGTTGAGATCTTCGACCGGGTTCGAGACGAAGACCGACCCCATGCCGTTGCCGACACCAGAACCAGGCTTGGCGGCGAGTGCCGCCGTAGCGCCGACCAGAAGCACGAGCGCGACGAAGGCGGTGAAGACCGAGCGTGCTGCGAACCTAGGCATACGAATGAAACCCCTTTCGTTCGGTTGTCCTCGGAGTGGCCTTCGAGGGTACCTCTGCGATCGAGGATCGTCTACCCGGGACTAGAGTTGCCTCGTGCTCGTCCGCTTCGCCGCTGTCGCCATGCTCTCTGTGACGTTCGCCGGCTGCGGCGGAAGTGACTCTGCCTCGCGCGTGTCGGAACTCGCGGAGTACGACGACACCAAGCCTCTCCGCGTCGAGGTGGAGGGCCGCAACGAGGGCTCGATCGACATCACCTACCAGAGTCCCCGCGGCGGTGACGTCCCGGCCTCGCTCGTTCTGCCGCCGGGAGCCGAGGGGGGAACGAAGCGCTATCCCGTCGTCCTCTACGTGCATCCCTACCGCGCCTCGAGGGGCCTCTTCTACCGCGAGGCGTTCGATCTGGCCCGCGCCGGGGTTGCCGTGTTCCTCGTCGACGCCACGATCTCGAGATATGGGCGCGGGGGCCCCGACCTCAGCGATCCCGTCTATGCGGCGGATTTGTTCTCCGCGTTGGTGCGTCAAGACGTGGTCGACCTACGGCGCGGACTGGACTATCTCGCAGGCCGGAAGGAGATCGACCTCGAGCGCGTCGCGGTCTTCGGTCAGGAGTACGGCGCTCTACCCGCAGGCGCCCTTGCGGCCGTCGACGACAGGATCGACGCGCTCGTCCTGGCGACGGTTCCGGCTGAGCCGAGCAGATACTGGGCCAAGGAGTTCGTCCCCCAGGAGACGCACGACAGCTTCGCGGAGACGCTGCGCGACTTCGACACGATCCGCCTGCTCGATTCAATCGACGTTGACGTTTTGATTCAGAACCCACGGCGGGACGAGGAATTCCCGGTTGCGGAGTACGAGCGCCTGGCCGAGGAGGCGGGCGACGCCGACGTGCGCTGGTACGAGTACGGGCATCACATGGGGCCCGAAGCTGACGCAGATCGGTCCGAGTGGCTGCGCCAAAAGCTCGCAGCCGGCTGAGTACGATTCGGAAATGGACGGTGGACTGCGAATCGGGGTGCTTGCCATCCAGGGCGACTTTCGCGAGCACTCGGCCGTTCTCCGGCGACTCGGGGCAGATCCGGTCGAGGTCCGAAAGCCCGAGGAGCTCGAAGGTTTGGACGGTCTCGTGATTCCTGGCGGCGAGTCGACTGCGATTACCCGCCTCACGCGAATCTACGGCCTGGAGGAGGCGCTCAGGCGCTTCGAGCGGCCCGTATTCGGAACCTGCGCCGGGATGATCCTCCTCGACCGCGATCACCTCGGCCTTGTCGACATCTCCGTCCGGAGGAACGCCTACGGGAGGCAGGTGGCGAGCTTCGAGGCAGATCTCGTGCTCGAGGGCGAGAGCGAGCCGTTGCGCGGCGTCTTCATCCGCGCACCCCGCGTTACGGACGCCGGGTCGGGCGTCGAGGTGCTCGCGGAGCACCATGGCGAGCCAGTCCTCCTTCGAGAGGGCCGCTTCCTCATAGCCTCGTTCCATCCCGAGCTGACGGATGATCCGCGCGTGCACCAGCTCTTCCTCGACCTTGTCCGCGATCAGGAGGCGGTGGGTGTCCGGCCATAGCAAGTGGTCGTCGATCAAGCGGAAGAAGGGCGCGACCGACGCCAAGCGTGGGCAGCTCTTCTCCAAGCTGGCGCGGGCGATCATCGTGGCGGCCCGTGAGGGCGGGCCCGATCCGACCGCCAATCTCGCGCTCCAGAACGCGATCGAGAAGGCGAGGGCCGTCTCGATGCCGAAGGACAACATCGACCGCGCGATCGCGCGAGGCGCCGGCGCCTCGGCTGATGACGCCGCCTACGAGACGGTCGCCTACGAGGGCTATGGCCCCGCCGGGATCGCGGTCTACGTCGAGGCCGTCACGGACAACCGCAACCGCACGGCCGCGGATGTCCGCCACATCTTTTCGAAGGCCGACGGCAGCCTGGGCGAAGCGGGATCCGTCGCCTGGTTGTTCGAGCGCCGAGCCGTCCTGCTCGTGGACGGGGGCGCCGAGGAGGACGAGCTGACACTGGCGGCCGCCGAGGGCGGCGCGGACGACGTGGAGCGGGAGGGCGACAGTTGGCGCGTGACCGCTGCGCCCGAGGCCCTGAGCTCGGTGAGAGAAGCGATCGACGCAGCCCGCCTGACGATCGAGTCCGCAGATCTGACGATGCTCCCGAAGACGACGGTCGAGCTCGAGGACGAAGCCGCGGCCAAGAAGGTCCTCCGTCTGATGGACGCCCTGGAGGAAAACGACGACGTCCAGGACGTCTACGCCAACTTCGATATCCCCGACAGGGTGCTCGAAGTCGTTGCCGGCTAGGGCTTCGGCGTGGCCTTGGGCTTGGGGCGGGCAGCGCGGATCCGCGCGACGCCGCTCGTCGCCGAGAACCGTCCTCCGAGCGTCGCGCGCGCCCGATAGCTCCCCGCCTCGACCTTGAAGCTGTAGCCCCCGAAACGCGAAGTGCGCCCTGTGGCGACCCGCCGCCAGCCGCTTCCGCTCCGGCGCTCGAGCACGACGGGGACTCCGGCGACTGCGTGCTTCACGAAGTCGAGGACGAAGCCCCTCAGGATCCCGCCTTTTCGAGGCCTGATCGAGACGAGCGTTGGTGGGAGGTTCCCCTCGAGCCTGACGCGCGACATCGCGACGAGGGCCTGGCCGCGGTTCCAGCTCGACGCCTGGATCGAGCCGTTGACGTAGAAGTCGTTGGACTCGGGCCGAGTCAGGAGGAACCGGACGAACGCGTGGGCATCTCGGCTGAGCGGGAAGGCCAGCACGAGCTCGCTCGGCGCCGACTGGCGCTGCACCTGCAGGACGAAGAAGCCCGGAATGTCGCCGACAACGCGGCCTCCCACGACGTGGGGCACCGAGGCGCCGGCGCGCTGATCTTCCTGCCAATCCTGCGTGAGGTTCGCGAGGGCGATCCGCTCGGTCTCCATCCGGCGTCCGTCGAACCCGACTTCCCAGTCGATGCCGGCGTTGCCCACGGGGTTCGGCGAGCCCTGCGGCCCGTAGGGCGGGCCGACCCAGGTGCCCCGTGTGCCGGCGAACGAGGTTCGCGAGTACGCGTCCGGCGAGCCGACGACCACGGAGAGCCCGCTGGGGACGCTCGAGATGGGCGGATTCGGCGCTACGCGGACGCGGTCGATCGCCTGGCCAGGGGCCAGTTGAGCGACCGAGAGTGCTGCTACGACCCCGGCCGCAAAGGTTGCAAGCGCGGCCCACCGCACGGCGGTAGAGGCTAGCCGAACGCTATTCGGGCGGTGTAAGGGCGAGGCGCGCCTGCGACCGTGAGCCGCGCCACGTAGACGCCTCTCGGCAGCGCCGGGCGGAGCACGAGCCGCAGCTCGTTCCGGCCCGGTCGGAACTGCTTGCCGGCTGTTGCGACGATTCTGGCGCCTCGTTGGAATCGAAGCTGCGCCCTCGCGGCGATCGTGACCGTCGCCCGCGCCACGAGCCGGCGACGACTACCGGTGCGTACGAGGCTCACGCGAAATCCCGAAACGGTCTGTTGAACGTGCGGCGGACGCTGCGGCTGCGGCGCCGGTGGAGGCGGCGGTGGAGGCAGGGGCGGCGGAGGTGGTGGCGGCGGAGGCGGAGGTGGTGGCGGAGGTGGTGGCGGA
>JBKJWJ010000095.1:0-2747 GCA_046716905.1 Gaiellaceae bacterium | reverse complement strand
CGCTTGCGGACTCGTCCGCCCGGACGGGATCGAAACGCTGACGCCGAAGTCCGTGAAGAAGAAGCTCAAGCAGCCGTCGTTCGCCGCGGGAGTCCACCGGGACGAGGTGCATGCGGGCGCGGAGCTGCTCGGCGTCGATTTCGACGAGCACATCCAGACGGTCACGGACGCGATGAAGTCGATCTCCGGCGAGCTCGGACTGCGGACTGCGGCGGACGCAGCGTGAGCGGCCCCCGCCTGGATGCGATCGGGGTCATCTCCTCCGACCTCGAGCGGTCGGCCGCGTTCTACCGTCAGCTGGGAATCGAGTTCCCCGACCCGCTCGACCCGGAAGGGCATGGCCACGTGGAGGCTTCGCTGCCCGGCGGGCTCAGGTTCATGCTCGACACGGTCGAGACGATCAAGTCCTTCGATCCGGGCTGGGAGCCGCCGAGCGGCGGGCACAGGATTGCCCTTGCATTCGCCTGCGACTCGCCGGCGGGGGTCGACGCTGCCTACTCGAGCCTGTTGGAGCACGGCGGCAAGAGCCACAAGGAGCCGTGGGATGCCTTCTGGGGCATGCGGTACGCCCAGGTCGAGGGTCCCGACGGCAACATCGTGGATCTGTTCGCGAACCTCTAGGTCGCTACGTTCAGCCCGGCGACCAGGCGCTCGATGTCGTCTTCGCTCGTCCAGTAGCCGCACGAGGCGCGCATCAGGCCGGTGCCCGGCAAGTCTCGGATCAGCACGCCGCTCTCCCCCAGCTTCATGGCGACCTCTTGCGTGTCGCCCTCCCAGCGCCACGAGATGAGGTTCGAGTGGCCCGGCTCGGTGACCAGGTCGCAGCCGATCCCCACCAGGCGGTCGCGGCAAAGCTCCGCCATCGCCCTCGATCGCTCGAACCGCCAGTCCGGCAGCTCCTCGAGTGCGGCGAGCAGTGCTTCCAGGAAGGCGACCGGGATCCATCCGGGATCGAAGCGCGCTGCGCCCTCTCGTGGCTCGAAACGGCCGTCCGGATCGTATTTCGACTGGGAGAAGTAGCTCGGCAGCGTGACGTCGAGGCGGTCCGGGTCTCGTACGTAGAGGCCGCCGGTCGGCGCCGGCCCGCACAGCCACTTCTGGCCGGAGACCGTGTAGAAGTCGAACGCGGAAGCGTCGACCGGGATCGCGCCGACCGACTGCGCTCCGTCGACGAGGATTGGCACGGAGATCTCCTCGCGGAGCTCGTCCATCGGCAGGAGATGGCCGTTGATCCAGAGGACGTGCGAGAGGGCGACGAGCTTCGTGCGTGGGCCGACCTCGGTCAGGATCGCCTCCAAAGCGTCGGCCGCGGGCCGGTTCCGCACCTCTGCCACCCGAATCGCGGCGCCCGACACGTGCATGGCTCCGAGGAGTCCGAAGTGCTCCGCGTCCGTCGTGACGATCTCGTCCTCGGGGCCGAGTTCGAGACCGGACAACACGATGCGGCAGCCCTCGGTGGTCGACGTCGTCAGCGCCATGTTCTCCGCCGGAACCCCGACCTGCCCGGCCAGGGCCTCACGCAGCCGTCCGCGCGCGTCGATCATCCGATTCAGGTACGGCCAGCTCGCGCGTCCCTCGTCGAGCTCGGCCTGCTCGGCGGCAACGAGCGCCTCGTGCGTGCGCCGGGAAAGCGGGCCGACGGACCCCGCGTTCAGGTACGCGTACCGCCCGAGCACTGGAAAGGCCGCTCGCGCCTCCTCGAAGGTCATGTGACCTCGACCTGAACCGGCGCATGATCCGACAGCGCGAGCTCTCCGAGGCGGCGGCGGTCGGGTGTCCACCGGTCGTACGGCCCGGTCGAGGCGCCTCGGGCCACGACGTGGTCGATTCCCGGCCCAGCCCTCGTGAACCCGTCGAGGTGCTCGATGACCACGGATCTCGCCGCGTCGACGTTGAAGTCGCCCGCGAGAATGCAGGGCGCGTCGCCCGCGAGCCGGGCTGTCCAGCGCGCGGCCCGGACGATCTCCGCGTCGGGCACCCGCGGGTTTCGCGCCTTCGTTGCGTGCAGGCAAGCGACGACCAGGCCGCCGCCCAGACGAACAGCGATGCACTGACGGCGTTCCTTGGCCCATGCGAGCTGAGAAGTGACCGACAGGCCGAGCCGGCGTGCCGTACGCAGCCGGAACTGGAGCGGATTCAGCGTCACGACGTGGCGGGCGAGGATCTTCCGCTCCGGCGAGACGAGGATCGCGTTTGCCTGGCCCTCGAAGCCGGAACGGAAGAGCCCTGGATTCAGGTCGGTGATCCGCCGGCCGAGCTCAGGCGTCGACGGAAGCGGCCCGATGGTCGCCCGCGCCGCAACCTCGCCGTAGACCTGCATCCCGCTCCAGCGGGCGATCGGCTCCAGCGCCCATGACGGCACCTCCTGGAGGCAGACGAAGTCCGGCCGGTCGTGGGTCACGAGCCTCACCATCTCCTCCACGTAGCGGTGGCGACCGGGCGGGACGGTGTTCCCGTGGAAGATGTTCCAGGTGCGAACGACCACGCGGGTAGCCTAGGCCGTCGATGGGGGGCCGCTTCGCCGAGCTGATCGCCCGGCAGCTCGATCTGTTCGAGGAGCAGGACGCGGACTTCCTGCGCCGCCTGGACGAGGCCGAGCGCGCGTACGACGACGCCGACCGCGAGGACGCCGAGGAGATCTACGGCCGGTACCAGGAGCTCGTCGAGCACGGCACGGAGGCGATCGCCGAGATGCGCGACACCTATTCCCGCACGCTCGAGAGCCCGGACGCCGAGGAGTACGAGAC
>JBKJWJ010000094.1:0-6191 GCA_046716905.1 Gaiellaceae bacterium | reverse complement strand
GAGTACCGCTGGGCGTCCGTCACGAAGCCCGTGACGGCGCTGGCGGTTCTCGTCGCCGCCGACGAAGGCACACTCGACCTGGACGAGCCGGCCGGCCCGCCCGGCTCCACGGTTAGGCACCAGCTTGCGCATGCGTCCGGGCTCCCCTTCGAGGGACGGGAGCCGATCGCGAAGCCGGTCACCCGGCGGATCTACTCGAACTCGGGGTTCGACGTCCTCGCCGAGCTCGTCGAGTCGCACGCCGAGATGCCGTTCGCCGAGTACTTGCACCAATCCGTGCTCGGCCCCCTCGGGATGAAGGCGGACCTGCGCGGCTCCGCAGGCTCGGATCTCTTCGGAAGTCTCGACGACCTCGCTCGGCTTGCGATCGAGTGTCTGGCTCCGTCGGTCGTCGCGCCGGAGACGCTCGCGGAGGCGATCACCGTCCAGTTCCCCGGCCTCTCGGGCGTGCTCCCGTCGATGGGGCGCTTCGACCCGAACGACTGGGGCCTCGGGTTCGAGCTCAAGGACGGCAAGCCCGACCACTGGTCCGGGACGCTTCCCTCGCAGCGCACCTTTGGCCATTGGGGCGGGAGCGGAACGTTCCTGTGGGTCGATCCAGACCGCCACCTCGCTCTCGCGTGCCTCACCGACCTGGAGTTCGGCGACTGGGCGCTCGACGCGTGGCCCAGGCTCTCGGACGCCGTCGTCCGCGAGGCGGCTAGCGCCTGACGCGCAACGTGGCTCGCATGCCCTGCACGCGGTGATTCGCTACCTCGCACCAGAGGCGGTAGGACCCAGGCCGTAGCCGAATCGAAAGGGTCGAGCGCTGCCCCGGGAGGATCTTCGTGAGCCGCCAGGACTTTGATCCGCCCACGCGCCGGATCATCAGGTCGTGCTCGTCCTCGCCGTAGTTCACGAGCTCGATCAGTGCCGGCCCCTGGCGGACCGACAACCGCGAGAGGCGATACTCGAACTCGAGCGCGGAAACCTGCACTCGCGACGGCCCCCGGGCTGCCATGACGGGAGCGGCGGCGCCGACGAGCGCCAGGAGAGTCAGCGCAAGGAGCGCGAGGCGTCTCACCGGACGAGCTCCAGCCGCCTGTAGGCCTTCGCGTTCGGGATGGCTCCGGCCCCGTCGAAGTCGAACCACTGCTCGAGCAGCGAGGTGTAGATGCTTCGGTAGTCGACGGTCGCCTTCAGGTTCCCGTTCTTGTCGAGCCCGTCCTTGAGCTTCGGCAGCTCGCCGATCATCGTTCCGCGGGCGCGGGTGCCCATCAGCATCGCGACCCCGGCGGCGCCATGGTCCGTGCCGCGCGAGCCGTTCTCCTCGGCGCGTCGCCCGAACTCAGACCAGACAAGGGTGAGCACCCGGTCGGCGAGGCCGCGGGCTTCGAGGTCGCGCTGGAACGCGAGCAGGCTGTCGCCGGTCAGCCTCAGACCCTGAGCGAGGGCTTCGGACTGATCGGAATGGGTGTCGTACATCCCGTAGGCGCGGAGCGCGACGCAGCGGAGCGGAAGCCCTCCGGCGAGCATCGCCGCGAGACCTGCAAGCTTCTGGGGAAAGCCGCTGCGGTGCTGCGGGTAGGCAACCGGGCTGCCGAACCCCTTGCCGTTGAACGGGGCGAGCTGGTGGCGGAGGCGCTGCGCCTGAGTGGCGGTCGACGCGATCGAGGCGAGTGCCTTGTCGCCAGAGCCGCGCGCACCGCCGAGCGGAGCAAGCGTGTCCAGCATCTGGCTCTCGACCTCGCCCCAGACCCCCGGAGCCCAGAACCGGTAGCCATCCGCGCCGCGAAGCGCGGCAACCGGGGCGGTCCTGGTGGCGAGCGGAGGGGCGAGCTCGCCGTCGAGGCTCAAGCCCTGGAGAGGATTGTCGGGGCGGCCGACCCTGTCGAGGTAGCGGCCCAGCCAGCCCGTCCTGAGCCCGGGATTCGTCGCACCGACCTCCCAGTAGTGCCGGGACGTGAAGTGGGACTGGTCGGCGTCCGTGTACCCGACCGTCGGAAGAACGGTGAGCTTGCCTTCGAGGTGGAGAGTCCTCAGCGCTGCTGCCTCGGGATGCCAGCGCAGCCGCGTGTCCTCGGTGAATGCGAGACCCGAGTCCGGGAGCGCAAGCTTGGGCCTCAGGCGCCGGTAGTCGGGATCGCCTACGGGCGCGAGGAGTGAGAGCGAGTCCGCTCCGCCGTCCAGGAAGACGCTGACGAGCACCGGTTGCGCCGGAGCAGCGGCCTCAGCCGCTTCGAGGATGCCGTCCTCGAAGCCGGGGAGTGCGAACGAGCCGGCCCCGTAGACGGCAAGCGCGAGCCCGGCCGAGCGAAGGAGGATCTCCCTCCGGTCGAGGCCGGTACCGGCCGGAACCGGCATGCCCTGCTCGATCGCGGGCAGGCCCGAGCCCGCCTCGGCGACGGCGCGGTGAAGGAGGGAGGAGCGTGAGAATTCGTTGCAGCAGCGGCTCATGGGTCAGCTCGTCTGGAGGTCGGGGGAGACGGCGATCAGGTGGCGGAGCGAGTTCTCGATCAGCGCGGGGTAGCTCTTCTTCTTCCAGCTCGCATTCGCCGTTGCGAGGGCGCGATCGGTGTAGCCACGAAGCACGCGCCGGGTTCCGGAGGAAAGCCGCGGATCTCCCCAGAAGTCGAGAGCTCGCGTCAGGAGCTGATCGGCGTCGAGTGGGCCCCTGACCTTGTTCGGGTCGAGCGCAGCGGGCCGTGTGACGCGCCCGGCGATCTCCCAGCGAGCGAGATACGTAGCCGTGTCGAGCCAGCGGTCGTCGTTCCACCCGGAGACGTTCGGCGGGTAGAAGAGCTGCTGGCCGGCGTTCGCGCAGAGCCAGGTCCAGGACTCGGTGTCGACGCCCCGCCCGGCGGCGCGCAGGAGCCCGGCGGTGTAGACGACCGGGGGCTTGATCATGCGCGGGCCGTCGTAGAGGAGCGGGTGGCGGAGAATCGCCTCGACGACCGGTTGCACCGCGTAGCGGTTTCGGACGTAGAGCCGCTCGAGCGCGCGTTGCGTCGAGCGCGGCGGCTTGGTGGGAATGAAGTAGCCCCAGAGCTTCGGGACGAAGAAGGACGGGTGGCGGGGATGGGCGGTGCAGAGGCGAACGGCGTCCCGCCAGTCGAACCGGCCCCGGCGCCCGAAGACGCGCTTCGAGCCGACATCGTGGCGCTCGCGATCGAAGCGGAAGCGGGTCGGGCCGACGCCTTCGCGCCAGTCGTTCCTGAATCCGGTAAGGGCGCGTGCCTGCTCGCGGACGTCTCGCTCGGTGTATCCCCGCCCGGAACCGAGCGTGAAGAGCTCCATCAGCTCGCGCGCGTAGTTCTCGTTCGGCGACCACTTGGAGTTCTCGGTACCGGAGAGCCAGAGGAGCATCGCCGGATCGCGGGTGACCGCGGTGACGAGTTGCGTGAACGACCCCAGCCAGTGGCGGCGAAAGAGCGCGTTCTGCCGGAGCATCAGGTTCTGCGACCCGACGCCGTCGTTCGACGTGGCGAACCAGTCGTGCCACACGAGCGTCATCCGCTCCATCAACGGCCGGTTGCCACGCACCATCCGGTCGAGCCACCAGAGGTGATCGTGGCCCCAGGCGTCGCGTGGAGCCAGCGGCCGTCCTTTCTCGTCCCTGGCAGCCGGACCGACGAAGCGCTGGCGGCCTGGACGGGTCAGGGCGCGGACGGCGTCGTCGAGCCCGCGCTTGGCGAGCGCCTCGGCCTCGCCTCGTCTGGGCCCGAATCCGGCACGCCAAAGCAGTCGCTCGGCCTGCTCTGGACCGAACTCTCCGCGGTAGACGGGAACCTTGGTTGCTGACTGCGCCAAAACGTGACTCTTTTGAGTCAGTTCGGCCGTTCTCGGCCTCCAGGCATCCCTCGAACGAGGGATGCGAGTTTCAAGTCATACGGTCCGGGGTACCGAATCTTCCGAGATGGAGATCGCAGGCCTTGGAATCGTGATGGTGGTGACCAGCGTGTTGCTTCTCGTTTGGGCTTTCCCCAGGCTTCCCGCCCGGGAACCCGCTCGCCGCCGTTAACGCTCGCACGTAACCGGCACCTCAGACAGAGTTAGCCCGTGCCGCACGGTCGATGGCGTCTTCGTGTGCTCCTCTTCCTCGCCGTTGGACTCGGCGCGACCGGGCTCTGGCTCATCGCGTATGGGACCGCGATCTTCCGCGACCTCGACCTCGATAGCGTCGACGCACGGTTCTCGATTCGCGGCGAGAAGGAGCCGCCCACGAACCTCGCCGTCGTCGGCATCGACGATGTCACCTTCAGCGACCTCGACCGCTATCCACTCCCGCGCTCATTCCACGGCCGGGTGATCCGGCGGCTGAAGGCGGACGGGGCGAAGCTGATCGCGTACGACATCCAGTTCAGCGAGCCGTCCCTGGAGAACGAGGACAACGTGTTCATGGACGCAGCTCACGCGGCCGGGAACGTCGTCTTCGCGACCACGGAGGTCGACGATCGTGGGCTCGGCGCGTTCCTCGGGGAACAGGAGGGGATCCGCTACGCGCGGACACGGGTCGGGAACGGGAACTACCGGACCGACCCCGGCGGAATCATCCGCCGCCTCGCCTACAAGATCGACAAGCTCGAGAGCTTTGCGGTAGCGGCGGCCGAACGTTTCACGGGCCGGCAGGTGGAGCCCTTCGGCGACGACGCGACCTGGATCGACTACTACGGGCCGCCCGAGACGGTGCCCACCTACTCGTTCTCGCGGGTCTATCGCGGCAGCTTCAAGCCGGGGATCTTCCGCGGCAAGATCGTGGTCGTGGGCGCCTCGGCTCCCACGCTCCAGGACCTCCACCCGACCTCGTTCGGGGATGACGAGATGTCGGGGCCCGAGATCCAGGCCAACGCGATCGCGACGGTGCTGGACGGCCTGCCGATCCAGAGCGCCGCCGGGTGGGTGAACATCCTCCTGATCCTCGTCCTGGGGATGCTCGTCCCCGTCGCGAGCCTGAAGCTGGCGCTCCGCGGCACGCTGATCGTCGCCTTGCTTGCTGCAGCAGCACTTCTGGTCGGCACGCACTTCGCCTTCCTCTCGGGTTGGATCACAACGTTCGTCTATCCGTTCGGCGCGCTCGCGATGTCGTCCGTCGGCGCCATCGGAGCGCACTATCTGCTCGCGGCCTTCGAGCGAGAGCGGGTGCGGGACGTGTTCGCGCGTTTTGTCCCGGCTGCCGTCGTCGACGAGGTTCTCAAGCGAACCGACGGCGACCTTCGTCTCGGAGGCGTCACGATCGAGGCGACCGTGATGTTCACTGACCTGCGTGGCTTCACGTCCGTCTCCGAAGCGCTGCCCGCCTCGGAAGTGATCCAGATCGTGAACCACTACCTCGACGAGATGACGCAGGCAATCCAGGAGCACAACGGAACGCTCGTCTCCTACGAGGGTGACGGGATCATGGCCGTGTTCGGCGCGCCCATCGAGCAGCCCGACCACGCCGACCGTGCGATCGCGACGGCCCGCGAGATGCTCGAAGTCAGGCTTCCACGCTTCAACGACTGGCTCCGGGAGCAGGAGATCGCAAGCGGCTTCTACATGGGGATCGGCCTGAACAGTGGCGACGTGGTCTCTGGCAACGTCGGCTCTGAGAATCGGCTCGAGTACACCGCGATCGGCGACACCACCAACACCGCCGCCCGGCTTCAGGGGATGACCAAGGGCACGCCGCACTCGGTTTTCATCTCGGACACGACGCGTGTCCTGCTTCAGGAGGACGTGCCCGATCTGGTCTTCGTCGACGAGATGGAGGTGCGCGGCCGACAGGCGAAGGTGAAGCTCTGGTCGCTACCCGTCGGCGTCAAGACAACGGCGCACGCGAACTAGGAGCGGCTTAGCTAACCGGTCTCAGACGGCGCGGCGGCGTCCGCTCATCGCCATCGCGATCCACACGAGGGCGGCAATCGCGGCGAGTGCGAAGCCGAACAGCCCGATATCGGTCGCCAGTCCGAGAATGATCCCGGCGATGATGATCGCGACCAGGAGGATGATCAGATTGCGAGAGAGTTCCGGCATCTCAGTCACCCTAACAGGCGGCCCCGCGAACCCTCCTAGCTCTCGTCAGCCGCGAACAGCGGCCGGATGAACTCGTCGAACGTGGCCTGGTCGCAGCTCGCAAGCGTCGCCTTCGTCATCGCCGACACGGACGCCGTTCGTGGCATGTTCATCGTGAGCGCAACCTCGCCGAAGTAGTCGCCGGGCTTCAGGACTCCGCG
>JBKJWJ010000093.1:0-8572 GCA_046716905.1 Gaiellaceae bacterium | reverse complement strand
GGCGCGCAGCGGCTGGCGGCCTCCGTGCCTGTTCCGGCGACGCCGAAGGCGGCCAGGGCAACCGCAAGTACGGCGAGGCGGCTCACCACGAAAATCTAGCTACGAGAAGAGCGTGAGCTCTGGCTCGCGAAGGCCGCGCAGGACTCCCAGGTCGACCTCGACGCACGCGATCCCGCGCGCAGTTGCGAGCGCTGCGGCCTGCGGCTTGACTTTCTGTGCCGCCAGGATCCCGCGGCAGGCGGCCTTCGCCGGGTCGACACGGATGCACTCCAGGTACCGCGAAAGCTGCTCCACGGCCTCGATCGTCCCGATCCGCTTGATCTCGACCGCGACCCAGCCGCCGCCGGCATCGCGGCACATCAGGTCGACCGGGCCGACGTTGGTCGCCCATTCACGGCGGACGAGGCGGAGCTCCTCTCCGAGGTGCTCCGGGCCGGCCGCGAGCGCCTCCTGCAGATCCCGTTCGACGCCGTCCTTCTCGAGCGCTGCGGCCTCCCCCATCTCGTGCGAGACGTCGCTCAGGAGCTCGATGATCCTGATCTCCAGCCGATCCTCGCTCTTCCCGGCCCGCTTGCGGACGACGAGCCGCTCGATGGGCTCCCCCTCCTCCTCGATCACCGTCGGCGGCGTCATCCAGTTGAGCGGCTTGTACCCACCGGCGTCCGCGTGGATGAGCACGGCGCCGTCCGCCTTGACCATGAGGAGCCGCGTGGACTCGGGCAGGAAGGCAGAGAGCCGTCCGGTGTAGGTGACCTCGCAGCGGGCGACGATCAGGCGCATAGGTCGACCGTATCGCCCCTTTCGGACATGTCTCGGTACGCTTCGATCCATGGGTGGCTTCGGCCTCTACCTGGCCTTCATGATTCCGCCGCTCCTCATCGGCTTGGGGGTGCAAGCCTGGCTGAAGCGGACATTCGCGAAGTACTCGGAGATCCAGATCGGAAGCGGGATGCCCGGTGCCCAGGTCGCGCGCCAGATTCTCGAACGCAACGGCCTGTCCGGGGTTCCGGTCGAGATCTCTCCCGACGGGCCGCTCTCAGACCACTACGACCCGCGGAAGAAGGCCCTCTTCCTGTCGGAGCCGGTCTATACCCCGCCGAGCATCGCGGCCGCTGCCGTCGCGGCCCACGAGACGGGCCATGCGCTGCAGGACTCGAAGGGCTACTTCCCGCTCAAGGTGCGCTCGGCGATGTACCCGGCCGTCGCCTTCGCCTCGAACGCCTGGATGTGGCTGTTGATCATCGGAGCCGTCCTGAACGCACTGAACCTCGTCGTGCTCGCCCTCGGCCTCTACGCCGTCGCCGTGGCCTTCCACCTCGTCACCCTTCCGGTCGAGTTCAACGCCTCACGGAGGGCGTCGGTTCAGCTCCGCGAGCTGGGAATCGTCGGTGCGGGGGAACAAGCGGGCGTGAACAAGGTCTTGACCGCCGCGGCGCTCACCTACGTAGCGGGCGCGCTCGCCGCGCTCTCGATGCTCCTGTACTTCGCGCTGAGCTTCCTCGGCAACCGCGACTAGCCGGCACATGGCGGCCGAGGCGCGGTGGAAACCGTCGCGCCGCTTCCTCCTTGCCGCCTTCGGCGCGGTGTTCGTCCTTGCGACATTCGCGTACTTCCTGCCGCAGATCGCCGACTACCGCGATGTCTGGCGCGTCTTGGCCGGAGCCTCTTGGGGCTGGATCGCGACGCTCGCCGGCGTCACCGTCCTCAACCTGCTGACGTTCGCGCCGCCGTGGCAGGTCGCCCTCCCCGGCCTCTCCTTCCGGGCCGCGCTCCTCCTCACCCAGGTCTCGACGGCGCTCGCGATGGTCGTGCCCGCCGGTGCCGCCGTCGGGATCGCAAGCGCCTACGGGATCCTTCGCCGCTGGGGCTTCGAACGACGGGACATCGGGCGCGCCGTCACCCTCGTCAGCCTCTGGAACCAGTTCGCGAACCTCTCCTACCCGGTGATCGCCGTGTTCCTGCTCGCAGCCTTCGGTGGGGACTCACCGGTTCTGGCCACCGCCGCCTTCGTCGGGGCAGTCGCTCTGGGAGTTGCTATCGCCGCGCTGGCGGCCGTCCTCTCCAGTAGCCGGACGGCCATCGGTGTCGGCGATTTGCTTTCCCGCATCGTGACCTCGGCGCGGGCGCGAATCGGCCGACCGCCTGTCCTCTGGAGTGGCGAGAGCTTCGGGAGCTTCCGCGTGGGCGCAGTCGACCTCCTCCGTCGGCGCTGGCACGTCCTGACGCTCGCGACCTACGCGGGCACGCTGACGGTCTTCCTCGTCCTGCTCGCCTCGCTGCGCGCCCTCGAAGTGCCGGGATCCGAGGTCTCGCTCGTCGAGGCCTTTGCCGCCTGGTCGCTCGCCCGGCTGCTCGGCACGCTTCCGATCACGCCGGGCGGCGTCGGTGTCGTCGAGCTCGGCCTGACCGGTGCTCTCGTCGGGTTCGGGGGTAACAACGCCGGCGTGGTCGCAGCCGTCCTCGTCTACCGCTTCCTGACGATGATCCCTACGATCGTCGCCGGCCTGCTGGCGGTGACGGCAGTCAAAGGTTCCGGAACGTCTCCCGGGTCCCAATCACGATCCGGGGCCGCTTCGCCGGATCGAGCCAGCGAAGTGCCGAGACCAGCTGACCCACCGGGAGGCTGATGCAGCCGACGGTGGGCCGGCCCTTCGAGGCGTGGAGGAAGATTGCCGAACCCTTGCCAGGGACGACGGGTCGCATGTTGAACTGCACGACGGCGAGGTAGCGGTATGCGACTGGGTCCTGCCACATCCCCGGAGGATTCGTGCGGAAGGGCGGGCGGCGGCCGCAGGCGACATGCTTGAACGTGTTGTACGCGGGCGAGGCCGGGTCCTCGACCCACCAGTCTCCGCACACCACGCGGCGATAGCGGTACTTGACGCCGGGATTCGGAGCTGCGCCGTACATGACAGGCCCGATCCCGTAGACGCCGGTCGGGGTCGTTCCATCGCCTTCGCGCCGTCGGTCTGCGATCCCGTTCACCCCGACGTTGGCAGCCCACGGCCCCCGGACGCGCTGCCAGCAGCCGACGCCGTCGCGGCGCCAGAGCGTCAGCGCGGCGCGCGTCGTTCGGTACCGGGCGGCCTCGACCGTGATCAGCTGGTCGGCCGGGCCCACCGTCTTCAGCCGGTTCGCGACGTTCGGCGTGCACGCTCGGGCCGAGCGCTCGGCGCCGGCCTGGGCTGCCCAGCCGCCGAGGGTGGCGATCACCGCCAGGAAGAGCATGAGACCCCGCACGGCCGCTCAGACTACTCTCGGCGCATGGCGAAGCTCGCCGTCGCTGCCCTGCTGCTGCTCTTGCCGGCCACGAGCACCGCTGCTCCGCCCCAGTTCAGCGCGACCATCTCGCGCGTCTCGAAAGCCGAGCTCCGCAACTCCTACCGTGCGGGCTGCCCGCTCGAGCCGTCGGCGCTCCGCTCGATTCGCCTGACCCACTGGGGCTTCGACCACAAGCCTCGCACCGGCGTGCTCGTCGTCCACGCCTCGGTGGCGCCAGACGTCGTCGCGGTCTTTCGGAAGCTGTACGCGGCTCGCTTCCCGATCCGGCGCATGGTGGGAGTCGAGGTCTATCGCGGAAGCGACGACGCGTCGATGGCGGCCGACAACACCTCGGGCTTCAACTGCCGGCGCGTCGGAGACTCGGGGAGCTGGTCGGAGCACGCGTACGGCAAGGCGATCGACGTCAATCCGCTCGAGAACCCGTACGTCCATCGCGGTCTGGTCGAGCCCCCAGCGGGGAAGGCCTATCTCGACCGCTCGAAACGCAGGCGTGGGATGGCGACGCGCACCGGCGTCCTCGTCCGGGCCTTCGACGAGGCTGGCTGGCACTGGGGCGGCCGCTGGAGCTCGTCGAAGGACTACCAGCACTTCTCGACAACCGGTCGGTAGACATGCAAGCGCGCGACGGTATCCCCGCGCTCGGGGCATTCGCGCTCGTCAGCGCCCTCGGGTTCGACGAAGGCGGCTATGCGGCGACCGCCTGGGGCTGGAGCGCCGCAGCCGTCCTCGCCGTACTGGCCTTCCTCCTTGCGCGTGGGACTTGGCGTCCGTCGCCTCTCGCCCTCGTCTTCACGGCGGCGCTGGCGGCTCTGACCGCGTGGGCGCTCGCATCGGCGCTCTGGTCGAGGGACGTCACAGCTTCTGTCCTCGAGGCCGAGCGCCTGGTGCTTTACCTCGCCGCCTCCTCGGTGTTCGTGCTCACGCGCTCCGGGCGTGGGCTGCTTGCAGGGGGGCTGGGAGGTGCAACGCTCCTGTGTGGCTACGGGCTCGCTCGTTGGCTGCTCGGAGATCCCGAGATCCCGCTCTCCGCGGATCCCCTGGCGGCGGAACGGCTGTCAGAACCGATCGGGTATGCGAATGGGGTAGCCGCTCTGGCCGCGATGGGGCTCTTGCTTTCGCTGGGCTTCGCCGCTCGTGCGGGCCGAGTGCAGGCCGCGGTCGCCGCGATTCCGGGCCCGCTGCTGGCGACGACGCTGTACTTCACGTTCAGCCGCGGCGCCTGGCTCGCGCTCTTCGTCGGTCTCGCCGTCGCCCTCGTCGTCGGCCCACACCGTCTTCAGCTCGCAACGACCGCAAGCACGCTCGCGGCCGGCTCCTTGGCGTCGGTCATCGCCGCCCACAGCCTCGGCGCGAGCGCAATCCTGGCGCCCGTCGTCGTCGTGCTCTGCGCAGCCTCCGCCGGCTCGATCCTGGCCTTGAGGGCGATCCGGTTCGAGCCGCGGCGCTGGGCGCGGATCGCATTTGCCGCCACGCTCGTCGGCATCCCGATCGTCCTTGCCGCGGCCGTGCTCGTTCGTCTCGGCGGGCCAGACGGCGCGTACGACGCGTTCAAGGCGGCTCCGTCCCCGGTCCATGCCGGCGGCGGAAGCCGAGTGCTGAGCGCCTCGGGGAGCAGCCGAGCCGACTACTGGAGAGTCGCATGGCGCACGTATGAGAAGGAGCCGCTGCTGGGCGCCGGCGCAGGCGCATTTGGCCGCTCCTGGCTCGAAGAGAGGCCGATCCCGCAGCCCGTGCGCGACGCGCACAATCTCTATCTCGAGACGCTTGCCGAGCTCGGACCCCTAGGTCTCCTCCTGCTCGGCGTCGCACTCGCTGCGCCATTCGCGGCACGTCGGTCCCGGTGGACACCCGCGGCCGTCGGGCCGTACGCCGCGTATCTCGCCCACGCTGCACAGGATTGGGACTGGGAGCTCCCCGCGATCACGATCCTCGCTCTCGCCTGCGGGGCGGCGCAGTTCGTCCCTCCAGGCAGTCGCCGGCTGCCCCGTTCATCGGCTGTGGCGCCGGTGGTTCTTTGCGGCCTTGTGGTCTTCGCGTACGCGGGCAACCGCGTGCTCTCCACTGCGGTCGTTCGCGCCGACCGGGGCGAGGCGGCCGCTCGAGGCACGGCGCGCACGGCGCGGACACTGCAGCCGTGGTCTGCCGAGCCCTGGCGCGTGCTCGGCGAGGCCCACCTCGCTCTCGGGGAGGACGATGCGGCCCGCCGGAGCTTCCGGCGTGGGCTCGAGCTCGATCCGGACAGCTGGGAGCTCTGGCTCGATCTCGGCCTGGCAAGCGAGGGTTCGGCTCAACGAGCGGCCTGGGCGCGGGCGGCATCCCTCAATCCGTTGAGCCCGGAACTAAGGGAATTGGGGTTCAGCGACCGATAGGCCCGGGTACAGTGTTGACGACCCCCCGGCCGCACATGCGGCGCGTCGCAATCGACCAGGAGGTTCCGAGGACGTATGAGAGGACGACTTAGACGTGGCAGCACCTTCGGTGTTGTCGCCACAGTAGTTACCGCCTTCGCCGTCGCGGGGATGGGCTCGGTCGGTGCCGCGGTGTCGCCCGCGAGCGCCCCGGCTTCCGCTTCGCAGTACGAGCGCAAGGTCACGATTTGCCACCGAACAGGCTCCAAGAAGAACCCGTTCCGGACGATCCGTGTGTCGAGGAACGCCGTCAAGGCGCACCTGCGGCACGGGGATGCGCTCGGTCCCTGCTCCACGGCCGTCTTCACGATGTGCCACAAGGCCAAGAACGGCAAAGAGACGATCAAGGCCAAGGGCGCACGGAAGGCGCAGCGCAACCTGAAGCGCGGAGACAAGCTCGGGAAGTGCAAGGCGAAGAAGCGTGGCAAGCCCGACAAGGGCGAGCAGCAGGGCAAAGGCAAAGAAAAGGGCAAAGAAAAGGGCAAAGGCAAGGGCAAGGAAAAGCCCAAAAAGGGCCCGAAGAAGTAACTGAGAGAGCCTCGCCGCGGCGGGGCTCTTTTTTTTACACCTCGCGCACGGCGATCGTCACCCGGCTGATCGCGCAGAGCTTTCCCGCGTCGTCGGTCATCTCGACGTCCCAGATCCACGTCGTCCGGCCGCGATGCCTCCGCCGGGCGACGGCGTGGATCGTCCCCTCCTTGATCGGCCGGAGGAAGCTCGAGTTGTTCGAGAGCCCGAGACCGATCTTGCCGTCGGAGTTCACCCCGACGTTCGTCCCCACCGAGGCGAGCGCTTCCGCGATCGAGGCGTGCACGCCGCCGTGGACGAGGCCGACCGGCTGGAGAACGTGCTCGCGCACCGGCACATGGGCCCGCACGACTTCGTCGGTGGCCTCGTCGATCTCCAGGCCGTAGTGGCTGTCGAATGGAGAAGGGTCGCGGAAGTCCATCCGCGAGAAGTGTGAAGCTTCCCGCTGCCGGGCGGGGAGCTAGCGACGCGGCGCGGTTATGTCGTCGCGGGCGGGACGTCAGCGCAGCAGAAGTAGGCGGGAGAGGCCGTGTGTACGGCCTATACCGCTACCCGGGGGTCGCTACGAACGAAACAGGACCTTGCCCTGGACGTACCACGGACCGAAGCGCGGGAGGTTCGGGCTGTTGCAGAACGCCTCGTTTGCAGCTTCGCTGCCAAACCCGATGAGGCTCGACTTATCCGGCGCAGCATTCGCGCCCTCGCCGTTGTCGAACACCTGGAACCAGGCGAACGTGCCTGGCGGCAGGGTTGGGTCGTTACTCGTCTTGATCTCGCCGCCGATCTTGGCGCGGTTGCCGTCGTACAGCCCCATACAGGTGACCTCGACGCCGAAGTTGAACGACTCTCCCTCGACGATCTGGTGGTAGGTGAAGTGACCGGAGACGCTTCCGTCCGCGTATTTCCGGGCGTTGAATGCGAGCGGCTGGTTCTTGACCTCGACGCCGAACGCGTTCGGGAGCGGGATCGTCCAGTGAATCCCGCCGCTGGCGGAGGCGATCACGCTGCTACCGGCCGCCGTAGTGGCCGGAAGGGCGAGCAGCACGGCGATGATCGCGAGAATGGTGCGGGCACGCATGGGCTTCCTCCTCTGAGTTGGAAGCCCAGGATCGGCGCTCGCCGTCTCCTTGTCTTGAACGCGCTAGCGGCTCTGGAACGCCCGGTACCGGCCCGGTGTCGTGCCCACGTAACGCTTGAAGAGTCGCGTGAAGTGGCTCTGATCCGCGAAGCCGGCCTCCGCCGCCACCTCGGCGAGCGGCCTGTTGCCGCGGGCGATCTCGGACGCGGCCCACTCGACCCGGGCGCGGCGGCCGTACTCGCCGACCGAGACGTCGTGGCGGGCGCGGAAGCCACGCGCGAGCTGGATCGGCCGGACACCGACTTCCTCTGCGAGCTCGCTCAGCCCGATGTGGGTGCCGACCCGGCCTCGAAGCAGCTCCTCGGCGTCCGAGAGCCAGCCCGGGGCTCTCTCGGGCGAAGGAGCCACCTCGCGAGTGGCCGCCGCAACCAGCTCGAGCGCAAGCCCCTCCGCCGCCAGCGGCGCGGCGGCATCGGTTGCGCGGAGCTCGGCGGCGAGGCGCACGGCCATCCAGCCCAGACCGCGGCCGCGCAGTTCCTTGAACTGTCCCAGCGACTGCGCCACCGGGTTTGCGGCGTCTCGAACCTTGACGATCACGATGCGGGCACCGGTTCGGCCGAAGCTCGCGCCGTGCCTGGCTCCGGCCGGCATCGTCAGGGCGGAGCCCTTGGCGAAATGCAGTCGCCGCCGGAACGACTTTTCCATCTCCCCATGTGTGACGACCGCAAGGTAAGGCAGGTCGGGTTGAAACTCGGCCTGCACGTAGTCGGCCGGGAACGCGAGCTCGGCGACCGTGAAACCGTTCACGTCGGCCGAGCGCACTCTCACTCCCTGGTCGTGCGCCACCGTGGCGAAACCGTCCTCCATACCTGCTTGGACCGGCTGCGGAGCGGCTGGTTAGTGAGCGGCTTCGTCCGCGACCGAACCACGAACTCGCTGCCGGAAATCGCTGAAACGCAGCGTCTCGAGCCCGACGAGGCCCCAGAGCACGGTGGCCAGAATCAGGAGGCTCAGGAGGGCAGGCAACTGTACGGCCACTGGGATCAGGCCCAGCACGAGAATCGCGCAGACGAGCCGGGAAGCGTTGAGGGTCCTGACGTGCCTTAGCCGGTGAGCCACGTGCGCCAAGAGGTAGAGCGCCGTGCCTCCGAGCATCGCAGCGGCAGGAACGACATCCAACTCGGCGCCGACGTCTCCGATCGTCTTCTTGAGCCCGAGAGCGCCCAGGACGATGCCGGCGATCATCGGAAAATGGAGGTAGGAGTACGCATCGCGG
>JBKJWJ010000092.1:0-5582 GCA_046716905.1 Gaiellaceae bacterium | reverse complement strand
CCCTGCCGGCCGCCCTCGAGATGTTGCGCCCCGGTGGCCGTATCGCCGTCATCAGCTTCCACTCGCTCGAGGATCGGATCGTCAAGCGCTTCTTCCGGAGCGAAGAGCGCGGCTGCACCTGCCCGCCAGACTTTCCGGTGTGCGCCTGCGGCCGGGAACCGTCGCTGCGGGTCCTGACCCGCAAGGCCGTGCGCCCGACAGCGCGGGAGACTGCGGCGAACCCGCGGGCCGCGTCCGCCCGCCTCCGCGCCGCCGTGAAGGCTTAGTGCATCCCCCGGCAATGAAATCCGCACCTCTGACGGCTGCAAAGCGGCGCCAGGATGGAGCCTCAGGCCGCGCCCATATCGCACTGATATGGACGCGTCCTGAGTCCGCACCCTGGCTTGCTTTTCGCGCGCCAGAGGCACGGCCTCATCACCGGAGGACGCACTGACATGGCCGTTGCGGTCGCACGAACGAGATCCGGAGCACGTCCGAAAAGGCGAGCCGCGGCGCAGCGGAGAACGGCGGGCGGAGCGGTCTGGATCGTCGTCCTGGGCATCCTGCTCGCCGGCGTCGTCGCCCTCAACGTCGGGGTCCTGCGCCTGAACCTCCAGTTCGACCAGCTGGCGCGCGAGCGCGACCAGGTGCGAGCCGAGTCGGCTGAGCTGGCTTCCGAGCTCGCCACGCGGTCCGCGTCGGCTCGAACGAGCAGTCTCGCGCGCAGACAGCTCGGCTACCAGGAGGCTGACCCGACGACGACGACCTATCTGGATCTCGCCGGCCGGTGAACCGCCGCCTTCCGAACCGGCGGATCAGGCTCCTCCTCGCGCTTTTCACACTCGCCTTCGCGGCGACTTTCGGGCGCGCGGTCTGGCTCCAGGCCGTGCACGCCCAGGGACTCGACCGGCTCGCCCAGGGGCAGCACCACGCGACGGTCATCGTTCCGGCACCGCGGGGCTCGATGATCGATCGGCACGGCGTTCGCCTCGCCATCGGCAAACGGGCGACGACCGTCTACGCGAACCCGAAGCACGTCGCCGACCCACGCGCCGCCGCGATCGCCACGGGACGAGAGCTGCGGCTCGATCCCGAGAAGCTCTACGGGACTCTCGCCGATCGCACGCGCGGGTTCGTCTACGTCGCGCGTAAGGCCGACGCGGCCAAGGCTGACGCGTTGCAGCGGCGGGGCGTGGAAGGGCTCGGCTTCTATCCGGAGGAGCGCCGTGTCTACCCGCAGGGATCGGTGGCGGCGCACGTGCTCGGCTACGCGGGGCTGGACAACAAGGGGCTCTCCGGGCTGGAGCTCGCGCTCGAATCGACGCTGGCGGGCCGGGCCGGACGCGAGACGGTTGTCCGCGATCCGTTCGGCCGGGCGCTCGACGTCATCCGTTCGACTCCGGCGATCCAGGGGCGTGACGTTCGCCTCACTCTCGACGCGACCTTGCAGGCGAACGCAGAGTCGGTGCTCCGCTCGACGGTGCGCCGCTGGGGAGCGCTCGCCGCCTCCGCCGTCATTCTCGACCCGGATACCGGCGAGGTACTCGCCATGGCGGTTGAGCCCGGCTTCGACGCGAACCGCTTTCCCGACGCCTCGCGCGAGACTCAGCGGAACCGGGCCGTGACGGACACGTACGAGCCGGGGTCCACCCTCAAGGTCGTGACCGTGGCAGGCGCTCTGTCGGAGGGTCTCGTCGACCCGACCACCGCGTTTACGCTCGCGCCGAAGATCCAGGTCGCCGATCGTGAGATCCACGAGGCGCATCGCACGGGAACCGAGCAGATGACGGTCTCGGAGATCCTTGCGCAGTCGTCCAACATCGGGACGATCACGCTGGCTCAGCTGCTCGGGCGCGACCGCCTGACGTCGTGGCTCGGCCGTTTCGGCTTCGGCAAAGAGACGGGGATCGACTTTCCGGGCGAGTCGGCCGGGATCCTACCCAGCTACTGGTCGGGCTCGACGATCGGCACGCTCCCGATCGGCCACGGAATCGCGGTCACTCCGGTTCAGATGGCGGCGGCCTACGCCGCAGTGGCGAACGGAGGGGTCTGGGCGCAACCGCACCTCGTGATGAATGCCAAGGCAGAGAAGCGTCGCGTCATCTCGCCCCGGGTCTCCGAGCAGCTGATGTCGATGATGCGCGACGTCGTCGTCGAGGGCACGGGCACCGAGGCCGCGGTCGACGGCTACCAGGTTGCGGGCAAGACGGGCACTGCGGCGAAGCCAGACCCGCGCGGCGGCTACTCGACCTCCAAGTACGTCGCCTCGTTTGTCGGCGCAGTTCCGGCCAGCGACCCGCGCCTCGTCGTCCTCGTCACCGTCGACGAGCCGTCGACGATCTGGGGTGGAACCGTGGCGGCGCCGGCGTTCCAGCAGATCGCCAGGTTCGCGCTGCAATACCTCGAAATTCCGCCCGACGCCGCCCTCTAGCCGCTAGCCTCTCGCCGATTCGATGGATCTCGAGCGGCTGATAGCCGCGCTCGGGCCCCTGGAGGTCCGCGGAGGCGCCCCGACCGACATCGCCGACCTTGCGTACGACACGCGACAGGTCGGCCCGGGTGCGCTCTTCTTCTGCGTCCCGGGCGAGCGGGTGGACGGGCACGACCTCGCCGCGGAAGCCGTTGACCTCGGCGCGAAGGCACTCGTCGTCGAGCGGCCGCTCGAGCTCACAGTTCCACAGCTGGTGGTTCCGTCGGCGAGGGCCGCCATGCCGATGCTCGCAGACGAGTTCTTCGGGCGACCGACCGAGGAGCTCGTCGTCGCCGGGGTGACCGGTACGAACGGGAAGACGACGACGGCGTTCCTGATCCACGCGATCTTCGAGGCGGCAGGCATGCGCCCCGGGTTGATCGGGACGATCGAGTCCCGCGTCGGCGGCGAGTCACGGCCCGCAGTGCGCACCACGCCCGAGGCGATCGATCTCCAGCGGACCCTCCGCGCGATGCTCGACGCCGGTGACCGCAGCTGCGTGCTGGAAGCGACATCTCACGGGTCCGTCCTCGGCCGCCTGGAACGCGTTCGCTTCGATGTGCTCGCCTTCACGAACCTGACGCAGGATCACCTCGACTTCCACGACTCCATGGACGACTACTACGACGCCAAGCGCCGGCTGTTCACGGAGCACGAGCCGCCCGCCGCGGCCGCGGTGAACGTCGGAGATGAATGGGGGAAACGGCTTGTTCAGGAGCTTCGGACGCTCGATCGAGCGCCGCTTCTCACCTATGGCCTTGCTGGCGAGGCCGAGCTGGGCTGGAACGACGTCGAGGTGGAGACGCGTCTTCACGGACGCTTCAACCGGGAGAACATCCTGGCCGCGGTCGCAGTCGCGCGCTTGCTGGGAGTGCCGGCCGGGGCCGTCGACGATGGCCTGACGAAGCTTCCCGGCGTCCCGGGCCGGTTCGAGGCCGTCGACGAGGGACAGGCGTTCGCAGTGCTCGTCGACTATGCGCACACGCCGGACTCACTCGCGAACGTGCTCCGGACTGCCCGCGAGCTCACAGGCGGGAAACTGATCTGCGTCTTCGGCTGCGGCGGCGATCGAGATCGAGGCAAGCGGCCGGAGATGGGTCGCATTGCGAGCGACCTTGCCGACGTTGCGATCGTCACCTCCGACAATCCGCGCAGCGAGAATCCGCAGGCGATCATCGACGAGATCCTCGCCGGGGTCGACGGCGACATTGCGGTGGCGCCCGACCGCCGCGCCGCCATCGGTCAGGCGATCGAGCAGGCAAGCGAGGGTGACGTCGTGGTCATTGCGGGCAAGGGCCACGAGCAGGGCCAGGAGTTCGCCGACCGCAAGGTCCCCTTCGACGACCGCGAGGTCGCCCGTGAGGCGCTCCGGCGGCTGGGGGCACCGGCGTGATCGCGCTACCCGTCACCGAGCTGCAGGGCCTCGGTCGCCTGGAAGCCACCGGCGGCGAGGTCACGGGCGTGCAGATCGACTCGAGGCGCATCGAGCCAGGTGACCTGTTCGTGGCGGTGCGAGGAGGCGTCGCCTTCGTCGACCAGGCGAGGGGACGAGGAGCAGCGGCAACGCTCGTCCCGGACGACGACTTCGCCGCGATGGCCGCGATCGGACGTTGGGTGCGGGCTCGATCACGCGCCCAGGTCGTCGGCATCACGGGGTCAACCGGGAAGACGTCGACGAAGGACATTCTCGCAGCCCTCTGCGCGCCACACGCACGCACGGTGGCGGCGGAGGCGAGCTACAACGCCGAGCTCGGCGTCCCTCTCACGCTCGCCCGCCTCGAGCACGACACGGAGATTCTGATCTGCGAGCTCGCGATGCGCGGCTTCGGCCAGATCGCCCAGCTCTGCGAGATTGCACGGCCAACGCTCGGCGCCATCACGGCCATCGGGCCCGTGCACCTCGAGTTCGTCGGTTCCGTCGATGGCGTGGCGCGCGCGAAGGCCGAGCTGCTTCAAGCGCTCCCTCCCGCAGCTCCGGCGGTCGTTCCGCAGTCGCCGGAACTCGAGCCTCACCTGCGGGATGACCTGCTGGTGATCCGGATCGGCGAGGACGCACGCCTGGTTCGCTTTGAGCGGGGCGAGTTCGAGGCAGAGATCCTCGGCGAGCGCGTCGAGCTCGAGCTTCCGTTCACGGCGCCGTACCAGGCACAGAACACTCTCGTAGCTCTCACCGTCTACGCGCTCCTAGACCTGCCTCTGGGACAGGCTCAGGAAGGAGTCGCCAACATCCGCTTCTCCCGCCTGCGCGGCGAGGAGCTATCTCTGCCCGGCGGCGGGACCCTGATCAACGACTGCTGGAACGCCAACCCCGCGTCGATGACGGCGGCGCTAGAGGAGCTCGGCAGACGGAACGGAGTCCGGAAGGTCGCCGTTCTCGGCGGCATGGCCGAGCTGGGAAGCGAAGGGCCGCGTTACCACCGCGAGATCGGCGAGCTCATCCACCAGCTCGACCACGTGATCGCGGTCGGCGACCTTGCCCGCGACTATGGCGCCGAGGACTGGGTGCCGGACGCGGACGAAGCGGCAAAACGCCTCTCAGAGCTCGTCCAGCCGGGTGACGTCGTCCTCGTCAAGGGCTCACGCTCGGTAGGCCTCGAGCAAGTGGCAGCGAATCTTCTCGGCTAATGGAACGTGTCCTCGCCGCCGGCATGCTGGCCATGCTGATCTCGATCGTCGCCGGCCCGAAATTCATCGACTTCTTGCGCCGCAACGAGATGGGCCAGCACATCCGCGAAGAAGGGCCCGAGGGGCATCGGGTGAAGCAGGGGACGCCGACGATGGGCGGGCTGCTGATGGTCTTCTCGGCAACCGTTGCCTTCCTGACCCTCAGCCACTACACGACCGCGGGCCTGACCGTGTTCCTGGTCACGCTCGGCTGCGGCGCGGTCGGGTTCGCCGACGACTACACCAAGCTTCGCCACCGCCGCTCGCTCGGTCTTGCGGGGCGCTGGAAGCTCGTCCTGCTCGGGGCGATCACCGTCGGACTCGCGTTCGCGATTGAGGACATCGGCGCTCCGACCGACGTCTACGTGCCGATCGTCGACTGGCGCATCGGGCTTTCCTTCGCCTTCTACGCGCTCCTGTTCCTGATCGTGGCCGGCGCGGCGAACGGCGCGAACCTCACCGACGGAAT
>JBKJWJ010000091.1:0-8519 GCA_046716905.1 Gaiellaceae bacterium | reverse complement strand
CCGATGTAGTTGTGGCCCAGCGAGAGGGCCTCGCGCAATGCGAGCTCGAGCACTTTCTTGGCGCGCGGGGTGAACGGGATCTGGCCCGTCGTCACCTCGTCGCCCTGGCCGACGATCCTCGCGACCTGCGCGCGGACCTCCTCGACGGTGATGTCCAGAGACTCGAGGACGCGGGCTGCCAGCCCTTCTTCCTCGCGAAGCAGACCGAGAAGGATGTGCTCCGTCCCGATGTAGTTGTGCTTCAGGGCGCGTGCTTCGTCCTGGGCGAGGACGACGACCTGCCGAGCCCGTTCGGTGAACCGCTCAAACAACCTTCGATTCCCCCTTCCGCGACGTTTCCTCTGAGCGACCGGGACTGCCGGCCACAGATCGAAGGTCGAGGCATGGTAGCTCAGTGGTCGGAGCCCACGTCGACCGCGAAGGGCACTGCGGAAAGTCTTTACGGGTCCGTAACGGCATCTACGTAAAGCCTTTCGGCCGGGAGGCGGCTGCGGTTTAGTCCGGGGCCTTCAGATGCAGGTCTGCGCCCGGTCGAAACCGGGCGCAGACCTGGGGGAAGGAGCAAGAACGGGAAGGCCCGGAGGCCTACTCGACTTGCCGGGAGAAACGGAGCACGGCCGCCGCGGTCAGCAGCAGGATCTTCAGATCCAGCCACAGCGACCAATTCTCGATGTAGTAGTTGTCCCACTCGACCCGGTCGGCGAGCGACGTCTTCCCGCGCAGGCCGTTGACCTGCGACCAGCCGGTGATGCCCGACTTGACGCGGTGACGGTCTCCGTACCGGTACACGCTCTGCTCGAAGAGGCTGACGTAGTGGCTCCGCTCGGGACGCGGGCCCACGATCGACATGTGACCGGCCAGCACGTTGAAGAGCTGCGGCAGCTCGTCGATCGACGTCTTGCGCAGAATCGTGCCCGTGCGCGTCCGCCGATCGTCCTCCGGAACCAGGAGCGCGGCCGAGCCGTTCTCCGATGCCGAGGAGAGCTGCTCGCGGGCCCAGCCTGCATCGGCTTCGCCGCCGCTCGGGTCGCCCTTCATCGTCCGGAACTTAAGCATCTCGAACTCCTGGCCGTCGCGGCCGATCCGGCGCTGGCGGAAGAAGATCGGGCGCCCGACCGAGAGCAGGGTGGCGACGAAGCCGGCGATCAAGAGCGGCGACGCAAACGCGATCAGCGTGAGCGCCACGACGCGATCGAGTCCGTACTTGACCGCGAACTGCCAGCCCTGCGGCCTGGGAGCCCTGGCGGTGACGAGTGGAAGGCCGCCGAGGTAGTCGATGTCCAGGCGCGCCGTCATCTTCTCGAACAGGCGCGGGATGAAGGCGACGCCGAGGCCGAGGTCCTCGCAGCGCTGCACGAGCCGGAGCAGCACCTCGGTCGGGGCGGTGGAGAACGTGATGACCACCTGGCGCACACCGTGCTCCTCGACGACGCGATCGAGGTCCCAGCTCGAGCCGAGGACCGGGACGAGCACCTCGCCATCGGACTCCAGCGGGTCCTTGTCGAGGAAGCCGATCGGCTTCAGTCCGAGCTCGGGATGGTCGAGCAGGCGCTTCGCGGTCAGCCGACCGATGCGTCCGGCTCCGACGATGAGCGTCGGGCGGACGCCCTCGCCGTGGCGCCGGGCCTGAGCCTGCGACCAGTGGAGAGCCACCCGCCCCGCGGCGAGATACACGGTCGCAAAGGCCCAGGGCCGGATGACCTGGGCAGAGAGATCGGACGGCGGCTCGGTGAGGAGAGCGCGGAGCGTCAGCACCGCCATTGCCGAAAGGGAGGTCGCAGCGATGACCCCGCGGAGATCCTCGAGCACCTCGCCGCGGAGACGTGGTCGGTACATGCCTCGTCCCGCGAAGGCCGCCACCACGAGAACCGAGAAGAGCGCGAGCCAGCCGACCGGCGCGGTGTCGACGTTCACGGCGCGCGAGCCGAGAGACGCCGCGAGCGCCGCGGCCAGCAGCATGACCGTGTCGAGCGAGAAGCGGGCGAGCGCCCAGGCTGAGTCGGGGTGGAGCCGCGACGTGAGCTGCTCGCGCCGGCTGATCTCCGGAAGCGCGCGGGCCGGCGCCGTGGTGATCGTCGGATCGATCATCCGCTGACCACGGGCGCTTCAGTTGGCGCGACTGCCATCCGGCGGCGCAGGCCGGCGGCGATCAGGAGGAGCGGGCCGCCGCCCGCGAAGAGCAGCGCGGCGTCGAGCGCCGAGAACGGAACGCGCCGGTCTGTCCGTCTGGTGATGGGCGGAGCGGACGGGCCTTCGGTACCGGGCCCGACCGCGATGGGCTTTCGCGGCGTCGCCGGCCGCCGGTCGGTGCGAAGAACCTGGCGCAAGTTGAAGGCGCGCTCGACCTCCGAGCGCGAGTACTTGCCGTCGAGCCGGCCGTTGTCGGCCAGGTCGCGATAAATCTGTTGTGGCGTCGCCGCGAACGCCGCTCCTGCACCTAGCAGAGCTAGCGCCGCGACTACGCCGACGGTTACGAACCGCCGGTAACCCGACATCCGATCCTCCCTTTCCCCCATTCGACTTCCCCCAAAGTCGTCCGGACTAATCTTGTATGCGATGTAACGGCCGCGCAAGGGGCATGGATACGCAGTGGCGTCCCTCGTTCGAGGGATCTGAACGGCCCGCCGTCGGCGGCCCGACCATCTACGCTGGGATCCGGTGGCTGGCAAGGCACTCGTCACAGGTGGCGCTGGCTTCATCGGCTCGCACCTCTCGGAACAATTGCTCGACGAGGGCTGGGAGGTCTTCGCCCTCGACGACCTCTCTACAGGATCGCCCGAGAACGTCGCGCACTTGAGCGACCGGCGGGAGTTCCACCTCACGGTGGAGTCGGTGCTCTCGTCCTCCGTCGTCAGCGAGCTCGTGCACAAGTGCGACGTCGTCTTCCACCTGGCGGCGGCCGTCGGCGTCCGGCTGATCGTGGAGAGGCCGGGGCACACTCTCCTGACCAACGTCCGAGGGACCGAGAACATTCTCGACTTCGCGGGACGGTTCGGGAAACGCGTGCTCGTGGCCTCGAGCTCGGAGGTCTACGGAGACCATCCCGGCGAGGATCTCCCCCTGCGCGAGGACGCACGGCGGATCTACGGCCCGACGACGGCGAAGCGCTGGGCCTACGCGGACTCGAAGGCGATGGACGAGTTTCTCGCACTCGCCCGCCACGAGGAGGAGGGGTTGCGCTGCGTCATCGCCCGCCTCTTCAACACCGTGGGCCCCCGACAGAGCGGCGAGTACGGCAACGTCATCCCGCGCTTCGTCCAGAGCGCGCTCGCAGGCGAGCCGCTCGAGGTGCACGGCGACGGGTCGCAGACGCGCTGTTTCTGTCATGTGACCGACGTGGTAGGCGCCCTACACCGGCTGATGGCCAACCCGGATACGGCAGGAAAGATCTACAACGTCGGCTCGACCGAGGTCGTGACCATCCTCGAGCTCGCCCAGCGCGTGCTCGCGGCAACCGGGAGCTCGTCGGAGCTCGTCTTCGTGCCGTATGCCGAGGTCTACGGCCAGGGCATCGAGGAGATGTTCCAGCGCATCCCGTCGATCGACAAGGTCCGGGACGCGATCGGCTGGGAGCCGGCGACCGACCTCGACGGCATCCTCGCGGAGGTCGTCGAGTATGTCGCCGCCCGCGAGCGCATGCGCGCTCCCCTCAGTTGACCGCGCCGCGCGACTCGATTCGCCTGAGTGTCGTGATCCCGGTTCGCAACGGTGCGGACACGATCGGCGACCAGCTCGCGGCACTCGCAGCACAGGAGTGGAGCGAGCCGTGGGAGGTCATCGTCGCCGACAACGGCTCGACGGACGAAACTCGGGCCTGCGTCGAGGCGTTCGCGCCGCGGCTTGCAATTCGAGTTGTGGACGCAGGCGGCCAGCCGGGGGTCGCCTTTGCCCGAAACACGGGCGTCGACCAAGCGGCCGGCGATTTGCTGCTCTTCTGTGACGCGGACGACCGTGTGGCGCCTGGCTGGGTCGCCGCGCTGGGCGACGCGCTGGCGGAGCACCATGCCGTTGCGGGACGCCTCGACAGCGACTCGCTGAACCCCTCCTGGCTCGCTGCAGTTCGAGGGCGGCCGCAACAGAACGGCCTGACGCGGTTCGGTGACCGTCTTCCCTATGCAGCGGCTGGCAACTTCGGGATTCGCCGCGCGTTGCACGAAGCGATTGGTGGGTTCGACCAGACCGCGAGGATCATCGCCGAGGACACCGACTACTCCTGGCGCATCCAGAAGGCAGGCCGGACGATCGCGTTCGAGCCGAGAGCGGTTGTCGCCTACCGGCTTCGTCCGGGGTTCAGCGCGGTCTTCCGACAGGCGCGGTTGTACGGGGAGAGCTACGTGGGCCTGTACGTCAAGCACCGCGACGATTTCCCACGGCAACGGTTTCCCTTGGTGGCGGGGGCTGCCTCGTGGCTCGGCCTCCTGCGTCACGCGCCCATCCCGCCGACACGGCCGCGGCTCGCGAGCTTCGCCTGGCAGCTTGGGTGGAGGGCGGGAATGCTCCAGGGAAGCATCCGCCAGCGCGTCGCGCTCCTCTCCGTCCGCGGGCTCCCATTCCCCGAAGATCGCGCCCATCCCGGCGACGTGTCCGCTGTGGACGAGGAGCGAGCATCCGCCCGAACGGGCGCCTAACGGCATGCGAGCTAAGGTGTTGAACGAACCCGCACACGCAATGTCGCCACGGTTCACCTCGCCTGTGTCCTGCCCGGTCCGCCGCCAAATGCCTTGAGAGCTCCAGCCCAAGCCGAGACGATTCGGGGCGTTCTCCGCCGGTCGCGCCCGCTCATCATCGCCTTTGTCCTGCTCGGCGTCCTCGTGAGCAACGCGTGGAGGCAGATTCAAGGGCCGGTGTACGAGGCGTCGTCGAAGGTCCTCCTGACGACGACCGACATCGGAACCGTCGTAATCGAGTCACAGCCGATCGTGGACCCAGAACGCGTCGAAGAGACCGGGCTCGCGTACGCCGAGTCCTCGGAGCTCTTCAACCGCATGGTCGACGAACAGTCCGCCTTCGAGACGGCCGAGGACATCGAAGACGCAACAACGGTCGGCGTCTCCGACAGCGTCCTCGAGTTCACCGTCGAGGCCGACGACGAGCGCACCGCCGAGGAAACGGCAAACCTCCTTGCCGCCGAGTACATCGCGTGGCGTCGCGAGCTCGAAGGCGCCCAGATCGTCGAGGGGATAGCGCAGATTCGCCGCCAACTTCGGGGTGAGCCAAGTGGGTCAGAGCGTCGGCAGGACCTGCGGGCGCAGCTAAACGATCTCGAGTTTCTGAACAAGCTGAACACGGGCCACGCGCGGGTGATCGAGCGTGCGACCGAGGCAGCCAAGGTGAGCCCGGCCCCGCTTCGCGACACGCTTCTCGGCGCGTTTATAGGGCTTCTGCTCGCGCTCCTCGTCGCCGCAATTCGCGAAGCGATCGACACACGGATCCGCTCAGAGGAGGACGTCGAGACGGTCCTCGATGCGCCCGTGCTGGCCACTGTCCCGTCGTTCCCTCGGCGCGCTCAGCTCGTGATGTTCGGGCGGCACGAGCGGATGTTCGGTGACACGTACGGCCTCCTTGCGGCCGCCCTGACGCACGGGCGGGGCTCAGGGACGCTGACGATCGCCGTCACCAGCTCGATTGCTGGCGAGGGGAAGACTTCCACCGTGGCCAACCTCGCCGTCGCGCTGGCGCGGAGAGGGGAGAACGTCGTGCTCGCGGATTTCGACGTGAGACGGCCGTCGCTCGGCGGGCTGTTCGGAGTGCCGGTCGACGCCAGCGGGGTGGTGCAGGTCGTGGACGGCGTCGCCCCTCTCAGCTCGTCGCTGTGGGAGGTATCCCTCAACGGCCGAGGCCCCCACGCTTCCGCGCAGCCGCCAGGCAATTTGGACGCCAAACAGGCGAACGGCGGATCCTTGCGCGTGCTCCCTGCCGGCGGCACTTTCGGCTCGCTCGACCACGCCAAGAAGCTTGGCGCCGTCGTCGAGCAGCTTCGCGGCACCGCCGACATCGTGCTTCTGGATACGCCGCCTGCCGTCCTGACGGTCGAGATGGCCGAACTCGGGCAGGCGATCGACCGCGTCGTCATCGTCGTCCGGCAGGGACGGGCGACGAGACGAAGCCTGCGAGCGCTCGGCAGGCAGGCGCAGACGTGGTCGGCCGACGTCGCGGGCGCGGTGCTCACCGACGCCCCGACCGAGGGCCGGGCGTACTACTACGGCACGCGATAACAGCACGGCCGCCCGGGCCGAGGCACGCATGGTCGACACGCACTGCCATCTGCTGCCCGATCTGGACGACGGACCGCCGAACATGGGGGCCGCCGTCGCGCTCGCCGGGCATCTCCGCGAAGCGGGAATTACCCGCGTCCTGTGCACGCCCCACTTCTCGCGGCAGTTCCCGACCGACCACGACCTGGCGATGGAGCGGCTCCACGCGCTCCGCAAGACCCTTTCCGAGGCGCGAATCGACCTCGACCTCGACCTTGCCGCCGAGGTCAGCCCCGGCATGGCGGTCTCGGCCTCGAGCGAAGACCTGTCGACGCGCGCCATCGCGGGCCGGTTCCTCCTGCTGGAGGTTCAGGACGACACGACCGAGGCGTTTCTCCAGGCGGCCGCCGAGCGAATCGCCTCGCTGGGTCTCGTATCCGTTCTCGCCCATCCGGAGCGCGGACGGACACTTCGGCGGCACTTCGAGGCCCTCGAAGCGCAGCGCGAGAGCGGCGCGCTGGTACAGGTCGTCGCTCCCAGCCTTGTCGGGCGCGCAGGACCGGACGTCGAAGCGGCAGCCTGGGAGCTCGTCGTTCGCGGCCTCGCCGATCTCGTCGCCAGCGACGCACACGGCTCGTGGCGCAGCCCGGCCGATCTCACCGACGCAGCCGACCGGCTCGACGCGCGGGTCGGGGAAGACCGGCGCGTGGCGCTGACAGCCGGGAATCCGGCGCGTCTTCTCGCCGGCCAATATCCTCACAAGCCTCCGCAGGCCTCGTGATCCGCGCCCGTCGCTACCCTTCCGGCGTGGCCCGATCGCCGTTGCTCGCGCCCGCGGTCGGGGGACTTGCCTGCATCGCCGCTGTCGGCCACGTCCTCTATCCGGCCTGGTTGCGGCTGACCGCGAACGGCGAGACGCCCGAGCCGCCTGACCCCGCGGAATGGCCAGGCGTCACGGTGGTCGTGCCGGCCTATCTCGAGAAGGGCGTGATCGCCGCAAAGGTCGAGAACGTCGAGCGAAACGGTTACGAGGGGCCGCTCGAGGTCGTCGTCGTCGCAAGCGACCCCGAGACCGCCGAGGCGGCCGCCCCGACAAACGCTCGGGTCGTTGCTTCCGCCGACCGGCTCGCGAAGCCCGAGGCACTCAACCGCGGCGTGGACGCCGCCTCACACGACATCGTGATCCTCACGGACGCGAACGCGATGTTCCGGGCCGGTGCGATCGCGGCGCTCGTGCGCTGGTTCTCCCTTCCGGGCGTCGACGCGGTGGCGGGCGAAAAGATGATCACGGGCGAGACCGAGGAGACGTTCTACTGGCGGTTCGAGTCGTGGCTGAAGAGCCGCGAGTGGCAGCGAGGCTCGACCATTGGCGTCGACGGTGCTCTCGTCGCCGTTCGCGCGTCGGCCTACAGACCTATGCCACGCGAAGTCGCCATCGACGACGTCTGGCTCGCGCTCGATATCGTCGAGAACGGGGCTCGGATTGCCTACGATCGCCGTGCCCGCGTCGAGGAGGATCCGCCGCCTTCGAACGCCGTCGACTGGGAGCGACGTACGCGCGTCGTGGCCTGCACGCTGGACGTCCTCTGGCGCCGACGCAAGCTCCTCCGGCCTGGGGCGTCGGAAGTGACGCCCCTGCTCTGGGGACACCGAGTCGTCCGGTCGTCGTTCGGCCCGCTCGCACATCTTGTACTCCTGGTGCTCGCGGCCCGGTCGGCGCCCACTAGCGGCCTGGCCAGACTGTTTCTCGGCGGTCATGCAGCCGCGACCGTCGCGTTGGCGCGGACGCGGAACGGGTCCGCTTCGACGTTCGTCGAACGTCTGTGCGGCCACGTGCTGTTTCTCCAGGCCGTCGGCCTCGTCGGAACGGCGAGGTTCCTGCGTGGCGAGGGCTCAGCCCATTGGCGGAAGGTCGCCCGCTAGCGCAACCGCAGGCGGACGACCGGGGATCGGGCCTTGGAGGGTCCCACCCGAGCAAGCGCTCGTAGGTGAAGGCGCCCCGACGAGCGGACGGTCTGGCGGACGCTGAAGCGCCCCGACGGTCGAATCCGCGTCCGGGCGAAAACGCGCCAACCCGAGGGTGACCTCCAGACAAGCGTGACCGCTCGGTGTCGCCGGCCCGGCGCCGACGTCTGCAGCCGGAGGAATCCGGAGAGCGTGATTCGCGCTCGGCGGCCTCCCACACTCGCCCAGCGGACCTCCTGGACGGTCAGCACGAGGCTTGCGCGGGGCCGCGGCTTCTTCGGCTTCGCCGGTCGGGGCGGGGCCGGGGCGGTGGGCTGCGTGGCCGGTGGAGGAGGAGGCGGAGGCGGCGGAGGCTGAGGC